>DAOURA010000050.1 GCA_030625325.1 Marinosulfonomonas sp. | reverse complement strand
GGGGGCGGCCTATACGGCCCTTTGAATTTCAAGGAGTGGCGAAAATGCAGGGTAGTGCAAATCTGAACGTTATGATCAAGGCTGCGCGCCTTGCCGGGCGATCCCTATCTAAGGATTTCCGCGAGGTTGAAAACCTGCAGGTTTCAATGAAGGGGGCGGCGGATTTTGTCAGCCGCGCCGATATCGCCGCCGAGGCGATTATCAAAGAAGAACTGATGGGCGCGCGCAAGACCTATGGTTGGGTCGGCGAAGAAAGTGACGCGGTAGAGGGGGAAGACCCGACGCGGCGCTGGATCGTTGATCCGCTGGATGGCACCACGAATTTTCTGCATGGCATGCCCCACTGGGCGGTTTCGATCGCGCTGGAACACAAGGGCGAGATTGTCGCGGCCGTTATTTTTGACCCCACCAAGGACGAAATGTTTGTTGCCGAAAAAGGTCAGGGCGCGTTCATGAACGAAGGCCGGGTTCGGGTATCGGCGCGCAGCCGGTTGATTGACACGGTGTTTTCAACCGGTGTGCCCTTTGCCGGGCGGCCCTATTTGCCGGAAAGCCTGCAGGATCTGGCACGTCTTATGCCGGTTTGTGCCGGGGTGCGTCGCTGGGGGGCGGCGTCGCTGGATCTGGCCTATGTGGCGGCGGGGCGTTACGACGGGTTTTGGGAACGCGACCTTAGTTCATGGGACATTGCGGCGGGTATATTGATTGCGCGCGAGGCCGGTGCGCTGGTTGAGCCGATTATCGTCGGTGGTAATCTGCTGGAAGACGGCGATGTGTTGTGTGCCAGTGAGCCGATCTTTGATCAGTTCGCCAAGATCATTCGCAACGTCTAAATACTGTTCGAGAAATACAACATCGCCGGGATCGTAAAGATTGAGGCCACCAGTTGCCAGCTTAGGGTATGGGCGTAAAGTTCGGCGTTTCCCCCCATCTGGCGGGCGACGATATAGCCATTGGTGGCCGCCGGTGCCGAAACCACCAGCATGGCGCAGGTCGTTTCAACCGCCCCAAGGCCAAGCCAGTTTGCCACCCCAAAGGTCACCATTGGGGCGGCGACGTTTTTGACCGCAACCCCCCAGAGAATTTGCCAGCTTGGGCGTAACAAACGGCGCCAGTTGAACCCGGCCCCGATACACAACAGCCCGATGGCCAGTGCGCCACGGCTGATCATGTGCAGGGTGTCCAGCACCGGTTTTGGCGGTGTGGTTTGGCTGTAATTTAGCGCCAGACCAATGGCGCAGGCGATGATCAGCGGGTTTGTGGCAATGGTTCTGATGATTGCCAGTGGATTGAACCGGCTGGCGTGCAGGCCGGAGACCACCATGATATTCACGATATTTATCAGCGGGATAAGAAAGGCCATGGCGATGGCGATGGTGGTCAGGCCTGTGGCGCCAAACAACTGATCCCCCAGCGGCAGCACGATAAAGGCGTTCCAGCGGGTGGTGACCTGAAACATTGACGAAAGGTCGGTATTTTTCAGGGTGCCACGGTTCAGTGGCAGGCGCAGCAACAGGGTGGCAACCCCGACGGTGGCAATTGCCGCCAGCATCGCCCCGACATATGGTCCCGATGTTTCCAGCGACAGGTCTGATCGGTAGATCGCGTTGATGATCAGCGCCGGGATCAGGATGTTAAAGCTAAGCTTTTCAATGCCTTGCCAGTCGCGCGCCGACAGGATGCCGGTTTTGGCAAGCGCCATGCCCGTGGCAACCGTCAGGACCAGCGGCAGGATAATCAGGAAAACATTTCCCATGTGGGCTATTCCCGATCCGAGGGGTGGTTGATGCCGTCAGACCAGGGGACATTGCCCAGTTCAGACGGGTTTACCCCGTTCAGCGCGCCGACATTCACCCCGTATTCATTTGGGTTTGATCGGCGCTGATGGTGGGTGTAAATCCCGCAGGTTTTGCAGAAATAGTGTTTGGCCGTGCCGGTGCCCCATTGGTACAGGGTCAGGTTGCCGGCCCCCCTGATGATTTTCACCCCACCTATCAGTGGGGCAGAGGCGGCAATCGCCCCCCGGCGCGCACAATAGGAACAGTCACAGCGGCGCGCGGTGTTCAAGCCGTCACTAAGGGTCACATCCAGTTCAACAGCGCCGCAATGGCAGGTCAGTTTGGTCATCGGTTTCGCCTTACCTTTGGGATGCGGGTGCGCACGGTGCGGTATTGTGCCTGTGGGTGGTCCGGGTGGCCGTGGGTCTGTTGCCAAAACCCGGCGCCGCCGCGCCGTTTCCACAGGGGTAAAATCAAAACGAATCCCGCCAAAAAGCCCCCCGCGTGGGCCCAATAGGCAACGCCACCCGATGAAACATCTGCACCAACGCCGTTAAGCAGTTGCAGCCCAAACCACACGCCCAGCATGACCCAGGCAGGGATTGGGAAGATTTTGAAAATGATGATGAATATGAACAATACGTCAACCCGGGCGCGTGGAAACAGCAATAAATACCCCCCCATCACCCCCGCAATCGCGCCAGAGGCCCCAACCGTGGGGTTCAGTGCGCCGGGGTCTGCCAGCACCTGTGCAACACTGGCCAGTACACCGCAGCTGATGTAAAACAGCAAAAACCGCACATGGCCAAGTTCATCTTCCAGATTGTCGCCGAATATCCAAAGAAACAGCATGTTACCGGCCAAATGCATCACCCCGCCGTGCAGGAACATTGACGTGACCAGTGTGTGCCAGCCATCCCCGGCGGCAATATGCGCCGGGATCATGGCCCACTTTGCAAACAGGCCCAATATTTCGGGCTGGGAAAACAGGGACCAGTAGGAAATAAAAACCACAACGTTGGCGATGATCAGTGAGATCGTGACAACGGGCTGGGATTGTGACGGGTTGTGATCGCGAATGGGAAACATGGGGCGAAACTGGCCCATGGGTCGGGGGGCGTCAAGGTGTGAGACGGACCTAATTTCCTGGGCTATTTGGTGCTGGTATCGGTAAAATGGATGTGACCCGGTGCCTGTCCCCAAAATGAAACTATGTAGCCCACAAAAGAGGTGCGCATCCTGGCGCAAATACCCTGGGGAGGGACATAAAACGCAAAAATCAATACGTTTTGGATTTGCAGCCGTTCTGGTTGCAGCATCCGTAATTTTGGGATCCAACGCATTCGCACAATCGGCGAAGGTTCATTCGGAAAGGGCGCAGGGCTTTATCCATGAAGCACCGACCTATCCGTCGCAATCCTGGACACTGGCCGCAGGTGGTCGGATTTACGACAACTGGTGGGATGCGCAGGCGACGAAAATAAGTTCGTTGGCACCGAGGCGGTCAATGTCCCGGATGAGGTGATGCATAAGGTCCTGAGCGCGCACCCCGGTGTGCAGATGGTCAACCTGCGGGCCTTTCCATATCAGGATGCCATTGATCTGATGTCCTATGCCGCGACACTGCCGACCGCCGAAGACTAGGCTTGGCCAGTTAACCCCGACTGCAGTGCTGCCGGGGTTCAGCGAATGACGAAAGGTCGCAAAGAAATTTGCGGCCTTTGGCGTTGTATTTTCCGGTCCGCACAAGAAAAACCCGCGCGCCGGGTTTTTGGGGCACTTGTCGCCTTTACACACCCGGTGCAAACACTATTGTCGCGCCGATCAGGCCCGCGTGGTGGAATGGTAGACACAAGGGACTTAAAATCCCTCGGCTGAAAGGCCGTGCCGGTTCGAGTCCGGCCGCGGGCACCACAGGTTCTTCCAAAACAGAAGGACCAACAGCATTTCTGAACTAAATAAGAGCGACAGGTGTTTAGCGAAACGCCGGGCGGGCCCTACATCAATACCGGGGGGGGGCTTTGGGGGTGCAGGCCACACTGAAATATTGCAATATGACATTTTAAGGCGTAGATTTTCAAACATGGTATATCAACGAAAATTGATTTTTATATTTGCATTGCTGGCGGCCCCCCTGGCCTTAAAGGCATGCTCAGCCCCGGTGCCTGTTCGGGTGCCTGTTCCCGCAGTTTCGAAATCTGTGAGCTATGCCTGTACGGCCCCGGCAAGCCTTGGGGCGGGGCCTGTGGAATTGCTGTGTGATGCTTTGAAAACCCGCCTGAATGTTGAGTTGGAAGACGGTGTTAATCTGGTCCGGGCACCGCTTGGCGGAATGGATGGGCCTCACCTGATCGCCAGTCTTGAAAGGCTTGGGTCCGATATTATTACCGGCCGATTGTCCTGGACAGTTTGTTCGGACGGGATTTGCCAGCCCAAGGTCACTGGTGAGCTTATGGAAGCGTCTGTAATGGATAGCGTCGTTTCGGCCTCTACCTATAGTTTGCTGGTGCGTGGTATGCTGTTAGTGGCCAGATCACCATCGCCCGGTTGGACAGCGAAACCTGCCCCCTTACCCTGGCGAATATTTTAGTGACCCAGACGTGATCAGGTGATTGGTTCTTACCGCAAAACTTGACGGTAATTGATGTACGGATAACCGTGGTCTTTGGCCTGAATTTTCCAGTCTGAGGGCAAATAGAACCTTTCTTTTCAGTTTTGAAAATAAACAACTTTTGATCCGGGATTTGTTGACGTTTCAGAATGCCATTTTGGGAAAGATTTGTAAGCCGTGGGGAAATTGCTATTATTTCTTAGGGGTATGAAAGAATTTGATTCGGTTTATTGATTTTCTTGGGGGGAAATGAATTGGCTTTAATTTATGAATTTGGGGATGCTGCCGACTATTCCGGCACAATCTATTCAATGTCTATCGGTGATACGTTTTCCGGTATCATCGCATACACATATGACCGGGATTGGGTTAAGATTAACCTGATTGCTGGTGACGATATGCACATCACACTGGATGGTCTTGGCTTGGGCACCCCGCTTGCTGACCCTTACTTGCGGGTATTTGACGGAAGTGGGGTTCAGGTAGCTTTTGATGATGATGGTGGGCTATCGGGCTATAACTCTGCGTTGGATTTTCAGGCATTAACGACTGGCGCATACTATATACAGGCAAGTGCCTACGATACAGAGGTCGGCCAATACCAGATTTCGGTGACCAGAAATGGGCTGCCACCACCACCACCACCGCCACCGGCCCCAGCCCGTCCAATGCCGGTGGGCGACCCCATTCCGCCCGCGGGGGCCTTGCCGGTTTTCACATACGATCAAATTGCCGAGCAGCTATCCCATGGCTATTGGGAAGACTATCGCGGCAGCACCGCCAGGTCCTTTAATGTGGGGTCTGATGGTTCGCTAAACGTCAATATGACTGCGATGACTTTTGCAGACCAGGGCCTGATAAGGTCGGCCTTGGAATCCTGGACAAATGTTACCGGTATTCAGTTCAATTTCGTGAGCGGAGGTTCAGAGATATTCTTTACCGATAATGACCCCGATGGCGGGGCGTTTTCCACCCCGGTTAGTGGGGTCAGAAGCGGGACAGTAAGGCTTGCGCAAGTAAATGTGGACACTAATTTTTCGTATGGCACCACTGTCGACACCTATAGGTATCAGACATTCGTCCATGAAATTGGCCACGCGCTTGGTCTGGGACACGGTGGTAACTACAATGGTTCTGCGTATTATAACGCGACCTACGTTGGTACAAATGGGAACCACTATCTAAACGACAGTACACTTGCATCGATTATGTCGTACATGCACCCAGGAACCGGTACCGGTAATACCGTTAACCCATATGTAAATGCTGATACCGCTTACAGCCTCACGCCACAAATTGCCGATATTCTGGCCATTCAATCGCTGTATGGGATAAGCACCGGACAACGCACCGGCAATACGACCTATGGCGAAAATTCAAACGCTGGCGGGTTATATGGCCAGTTGGCGGCTTATCTGCGCGACACCACGAATGACATCAGGCTAACTATTCATGACGATGGCGGCACGGATACGCTGGATTTTGGATCTGACATATTCGATCAGAGCATTTCCATGTTTGGCGGTGGTGTGTCCCAAGTTTACGGGCTGCGGGGTGCTGTTTCAATTTCTGTGAATACGGTGATTGAAAACCTGATTGCCGGCACCGGTGATGACTATGTCTTTGGCAACGGCGCCAATAACAATATTTCCGGTGGTCAGGGGCAGGATACGATCGTTGACGGGTTTGGTTCAGATACCATCACTGGCGGGGCTGGCTGGGATGTTCTTGCATCCTATTCAGGGACCAACAGTATTTCTGGTGGTACGGAGCATGACCTGTTGATCGGCGGCATCGGGGCGGACGACCTTTCGGGTGGATCAGGCGACGATGTGTTGGTTGGTGACGTCAGCCATTTGTTCTTTGGCAATGATGTACTGAATGGCGGCACGGGAAATGACAAGCTATTCGGCGGTGGCGGCGCGGATGAGTTCCACTTTGGGACCAACGATGGCAACGATACAATTGCGGCCATCGATGCGAGACCTGCGAATGTTTACTTTTCATCTGTTACAGGGGCTGATTTTGTTTCCGGGCTGGATGAGGTTCATTTGAGCGGCTTTGGCTATGGGAATGGGGCGCAAGCCCTTACCCATGTGACAGATGTCGGCGGCCACGCAACATTTTCGGATCAGGGAACAACGATTTTGTTCTATGGTTTAACGGCTGCTGATTTGGCTGCCTCAGATTTCTTCGTATTGTAAGGGGCGGAAAATCATGGAAAATCACCTGGGAAAACCGGTTCTTTGCGCCATCTTGTTCGTATCTGCATGCGGTGGGTCAACCACCCCGAAACCGCCGGTGGTTCCGGTGCCGACGTCCTATGTCGGGCTATTTAACACATCGTCGACTGAAGCCAGCTATCTTGGCGTGCATACAATCGATTCTGCGGCCGTAACCGCAACTGGATCGAATGGGTCCCTTGATCAGGCCAGCAATGCATTCACGATATCGGGGCAGTCCGGCAACATCAGCGCCGATCGCCTAACCGTGACCCTTAACAACGGTGATATTCTTGACGTCACCAATTCCGGGCAAACATATGTGGCAGCCTTCAAGGCCAGGAATGGCTCGTCCGGGGGTGTTTTTGGTGTCGAAACCCACATCACCCACCTGCCATCGGGATCGGCCAGTTATTCCGGGTCTTCGACGCTGACCATAATTGATGGATTTGCGGCGTTTGATCTGACCGGAAATTCAGCGGTGAATGTGAATTTTGACACTGAAAATGTAAATATTACCTACTCGGGCCTTAACGGGAGACAGACCGACCCGTCCAATGGAACAACAACCGCGACCAACGTGGGAACCCTTTCGATCAATGGCGCAAGTATGTTTGGCAACACTTTCAACGGCGGTTCCGCAGTTTTGAACATGCCACAGGTTAGCGCAAATTTGACGGGTAATCAGACGGTTACCACGTCAGGTGGTTTTTTTGGCCCGACAGCAAACGAAGTTGGGGGCGTGAACTTAATTGACGACACCACCGGGGCCGGTTCGTTACTTATACTGGGAACGTTCATCGGTCAGTAGCTAATCGTCTGTATTTTATGCAGGATTGAAAAGGTTCATTTCTTGCCAAAATCAGTAACAGTATTTGTTAAATCAGTAACAGTATTTGTTACGGTGAATAGTATGTTATGCTTAGGGTATCCGGTGGGCGATTATAGGGCGGCAAGAACTTGAAGAAAGAGCTTTCCCTGTCACGCGCCCGCTGTGGTGGCCTGTTTCGCGCCACGTTGCTGTTTAGCGTGTTCACCAACCTGCTGATGCTGACCGGTCCGCTTTTCATGTTGCAGATTTATGACCGCGTGCTTGGGTCGCGCTCGGTTGAAACCTTAACCGCGCTGTTCATTCTGGTGGCGGGGCTTTTTACATTTTACGGCCTGCTGGAATTTGCCCGTGGCCGGGTGATGGCCCGTGTGGGCGCGCGGTTTCAGGCGGCGTTTAACCCGCGGGTATTTGGTGCGGTGCTTGAACGCTCTGCCCTTCGTAAACCATCCAGGGCGGGTGCTAATGCGTTGCAGGATCTGGACGCGATCCGCAATTTTTTCACCTCTCCGGTGTTGCTTGCGCTGTTTGATGCCCCATGGACGCCGGTGTTTTTATTGGCCATTTTCATCTTTCATCCGCTGCTCGGCTGGTTGGCGGTTGGTGGCGGTGGATTACTGATTATTACGGCACTTCTTAACCAGTTGATCACACAGCGTAAGGTGGCCGAGGCACAGCGTTTGTCCTTTGCGGCGACCAGCTTTGCCAAGCAGGTCGAGGGCAGTAGTGAGCTTGTCTGGGCGCAAGGCATGGGCCCCGCGATGGAAGGGCGCTGGCGGCGCATTCAGGACAAGGCATTGGGGCGAACCATCAGCGCCAATGACTGGACCGGGTCATTCACCGCCTTCACCAAGGCGTTTCGGTTTTTTCTGCAATCGGCAATGCTGGCACTTGGGGCATGGCTGGTGCTGCAAAATGAAATGACGGCAGGGGCGATGATTGCCGGGTCTATCCTGTTGGGGCGTGCTTTGGCCCCGATTGAACAGGGGCTTGGCCAGTGGCCCGTTGCGCAACGCGCCAGAAACGGTTGGCAAAACCTGTCCAGATTTTTGGCCGATATGCCAGAGCGCGAAAACCCAACACAATTACCCACACCCGCCGCTGTTTTAAGGGCCGAGGGCTGTTCGGTTATCCTGCGCCCCGGTGACAGGCCCGTGTTGCAAAATATAGGTTTTTACATCACCCCCGGTGAAGCCCTTGGAATAATTGGCAAAAGTGGTTCTGGTAAAACCACACTGGCACGGGTTTTGTTGGGGCTTATCCGCCCCACAGCGGGTGAAATCAGGCTGGGGGGGGCGACACTTGACCAATTCGGGCCGGAATATCTGGGCGAACTGATCGGTTATTTACCACAGGACGTGCAGTTGTTTGATGGCACCGTGGCGGAAAATATTGCCCATATGTCAATGACGCCCGACCCGCAGCAGGTTGTGGCCGCCGCCCAAAAAGCGCGGGTTCATGATGTGGTCCTGCAACTGCCGGATGGCTACGATACCCGGATCGGCGGCGCCGATGCACAGCTGTCTGGCGGGCAAAAACAACGATTGGCGCTGGCGCGCGCGCTATATAAAAACCCGATTATTTTGGTGCTGGATGAACCAAATTCGGCCCTTGATGCCGATGGATCAGAGGCGCTGAATGCGGTGGTCACAGACATGAAAGCGGATGAAAAATCAGTCATCATCATGACGCACCGCCCGACCGCAATTTCAACCTGTGATAAGTTGCTGGTGTTGGAGGGCGGCAGGGTGGCCGCCTATGGCCCCCGCGACGAGGTCATCAAATCCATGATGAAAAACGCCGGTGATGTTACCCGCACGGTTCAGGCAAGCAAACCATGAGTACGCAACCATCCCCCACGGTCTGGAGCGCGCGTTTGCCGCTCGCGGTTGGTATTATTGCGATCATCCTTCTGGTGGGCGGCATCGGCAGCTGGAGTCTGGGCACACAGATTGCCGGGGCTGTTGTGGCCAGCGGGACCGTTAAGGTGGAATCCGACCGTCAGATCGTACAGCATCAGGACGGCGGCGTTGTGGGCAGTATTGCGGCCCGTGACGGGGATGTGGTGAAATCCGGCGATATACTGGTTCGGTTCGATGATACGTTCCTGAAATCTGAACTTGCCGTTATTGACCAACAGTTGATGGAGGTTTCCGCGCGCAAGGCCCGGCTTGAAGGTGAACGTGATGGATCAGAGGAATTAACCTTTACCCATAGCGATGGATTTTCCCAATTGGACCAAGCCTGGGTTCAGGATCAGATAGATGGGCAAGTTAACCTGTTCAGGGCAAGACTGGATTCACTTGCCAAAGAACAGGCGCAACTGGCCGAGCAACGCTTGCAGGTCGAAAGCCAGATTGTGGGAATAGAATCGCAGAAAAACGCCCTGAGTAAACAGTTTGAACTGATTGCCATGGAATTAACCGATCAGCAGGCTTTGCTGGAAAAGGGGCTGGTGCCGGTGGCGCGGATATTGGAATTACAGCGTGAAGAGGCGCGCCTTGAAGGTGAAATAGGTCGCCTGATTGCCGCAAGTGCCGAGGCCAAAGGAAAAATATCCGGTATCTCGATAGAAATTCTGAAGCTGTCAGACCGTCGCCGTGAAGAGGCGATTACCAGACTGCGTGACCTGCGGTATAGTGAGATCGAACTTGTTGAGCGCCAGATCAGCCTGCACGAACGCCTTGACCGTATGGTGGTGCGCGCGCCGGTGGACGGGATCATTTATGGCTCCAACATATTTGCGCTGAAATCGGTTGTTCGCCCTGCCGATCCAATGATGTATGTGGTGCCCGGTGATCAGCCCTTGCAGGTATCCGCGCGGATTGATCCGATCCATATTGATCAGGTTTTCCCCGGTCAGGCGGCCTCACTCAGGTTTCCGACTTTTGATCAACGCACCACGCCGGAAATAGCAGGCCGGGTGGTGCGATTGTCACCCGATACGGTTATTGATGAGGCAACCGGCGCGGTGTTTTATGAAGCAATACTGGTTCCGGTTGAAGGCGCATTAGATGAGTTTCCAGAACTGACCTTGCGCCCAGGCATGCCGGTTGAGGCATTTTTGAAAACCCGCGAACGCACGCCGATGTCGTATCTTGTTCAGCCGCTCGCGAACTATTTCAATCGGGCGTTCCGGGAAGATTAAGGTGTAACGCATCTGTTGCAACTGAAGTGGCCCGGCGAAATTGGATAACCTGTTCAGGTGCATCCCCCTTGGTTTTCAGTTCCGGTTCTGGGCGATCAGATCAGTCAGCCAACCACTTGATAGAACACCCCATAGAAGGTGTTTGATCAACCGGCCCGCTGCCTGTTTGCCGGATGCGTCAAGGCAGGCCGGGGGCGTCAAGGTGTGACGTGGGGTGTTTATATTTCCAGCTATTTCAGGGGGTGGCTTGTCCGGTATCCAGAAAAATGTACACATTGGGTTATTGGGGCACTTGTCGTCTTTACACATCCCGTGCAAACACTATGGTCGCGCCAGATGCGGGCGTGATGGAATGGTAGACATACCAGACTTAAAATCTGGAGGCCGTAAGGCCATGCGGGTTCAAGTCCCGCACCACTTAACATGCTGAATATGTTGTCTAATCCCAGATAACTTCGTAGCCTAGGTATTCACTTAACACCCCTCGGATTATCACACTGCCTGCACCGGCAGCTAGGAACCGATACCTTCCCTTTTGAACAACTAACCAGCCACCAACTTCTATGCTGACCCCATCGAAAGCGATGCGTTCCAAAGATCGGCTTCCTACTTCTGGCCAGCCGCCTGTGTCAGGAGGTGTTTCGAATTGTTGAAGCTGATTTGGGTTCAATGTCAGGAGTGGAAATACGTTTATAAGTGCAGGTTCATGAAGTTGAGGTTCATTCAATTCATAGGCCGCGTGGCATCTTGCAAGTTTAAGAACAACGCTTTGGACACGATTATCTTCTGGACACCACGTTAATAATCTCTCGCCATTAGCAGTCTCACCTTCACGTTTGGAATTTTCAATCCGCTTGCGTAATTTTCCATTTCGTTTGAGGGCTTTGCGGACTTTATCTCGTTGCAATTGTGTGGGATCGGTGGTTCCACAGATTACGCACTCTACAAAAGAGGCAAGGTATTCTTCATCATCGGAAAACCCGTTATTGCATTTGCTGCAACTTGGCAGCGTGGGCATATGTTGGGGGTGCGGCATATCCAAGAATACTTTGGATGGAGCATGGTCTTTGGTTTGGGCCGGGCCACCACAATGCACACAAAAGCCTTTTTGCCGATCATCACCGAAATTTGGAACTTTTCTCATCTCGATTGGCTTTCTATCAGCTTGTGCCTTTTCATATTTATGATTGTGATATTTAGGTGATTTTTTTTGCGGGTGGTGTTTCGGTTCTGGGCGATCAGATCAGTCAGTTAACCACTTGATAGAACACCCCATAGAAGGTGTTTGATCAACCGGCCCGCTGCCTGTTTGTGCCACCAGTTTCATCGCCTCAAACAGATCGCGCCGGGCGTCCTTTGGGCCGGCCTGTTTGGCCGATGCATCCAGACGGCCACGGTATTGCAGTTCACCGTCGCCGTTGTAGCCAAAGAAATCAGGCGTGCAGGCGGCGTCATAGGCCCGCGCGACCGACTGGGATTCGTCGTGCAGATAGGGAAAGGTAAACCCCTGTTCGCGCGCCATTTCCTGCATCTTGGGAAAGCTGTCATCGGGGTGGGTGACCGCGTCGTTTGCACAGATGGCCCCGACCCCTATGCCAAGGGCCTGCAAATCAACCGCGTCCCGTTTGATCCGGTCCAGCACCGCCAGAACATAGGGGCAGTGGTTGCAGATAAACATGATCAGGGTGCCGTTTTCGCCGCTGACGTCTGCCAACGTATGTATTTTTCCATCAGTGCCGGGCAGGGTGAAATTGGGGGCTTTGCGACCAAAATCGCAGACGGGGGGGATGGTGGCCATGCTTGGTTTTTCCTTTGGCTTAGCTTCGAACGCCGGCAAAACGGGCTTGCCAGTCGTCGCGCTGATCATCGGTGATTTTGGCGAACAGGACCTCGGGCACACTAAAGGCATGGCCGGGTTTCAGGGTGGCCAGTGCCCCGTTCAGATCATCAGGCCAGACGTCATCATCGGTGTGCATGGCGCCCAGCAGGGATTTTCCAGCATCGGGAATAAACGGCGCAGACAACACTGCGTAAAGCCGGATCAGGTTCAGTGACAGGCGCACAATGGCCGCGGCCCTGTCGGGGTCGGTTTTGAAAACCGCCCATGGCTGGGTCAGTTGCAGGTATTCGTTGCCCGCAACCCATATCGCGCGCAGCTCAGCCGCGGCCTTGCGGATATCCATCGCGCCCATGTGGGTTTCATATTGGTCCAGATGGCCCTGAATACCGGCAATCAGGGTTTGCTCGGCTTGGCCATATTCGCCCTCTGCCGGAACCTCTTCGCCAAACTTTGAACGGCAGAACTTGGTGACGCGGGACACGAAATTGCCCAGCACGTCGGCCAGATCCTTATTCACCGAGGTCTGGAAATTTTCCCACGTGAATTCAGCATCTGAATTTTCTGGGGCGTGCGACAGCAGCCACCAGCGCCAGTAATCAGCCGGCAGGATCGACAGAGCCTGATCCATAAACACCCCGCGCCCCTGTGACGTGGAAAACTGCCCACCGTCATAGTTCAGGTAGTTAAAGGATTTGATGTAATCCACCAACTTCCATGGCTCACCCGAGCCCATGATCGTTGCCGGAAACGACAGGGTGTGAAAGGGCACGTTGTCCTTGCCCATGAACTGTACGTATTTCACGTCATCCGCGCCCATGTCTGTGCGCCACCAACGTTGCCAGTCGGCGTCAGTTTTACCACTTGCATCGGCCCATTCCTGGGTGGCAGCGATATATTCAATCGGCGCGTCAAACCAGACATAGAAAACCTTGCCCTCCATACCCGGCCAGTCGGCGTTACCCCGTTTGACCGGCACGCCCCAGTCCAGGTCTCGGGTAATGCCACGGTCGCGCAGCCCGTCGCCATCGTGCAACCATTTCTTGGCAATCGATGTGGTCAGAATTGGCCAGTCGGT
>DAOURA010000052.1 GCA_030625325.1 Marinosulfonomonas sp. | reverse complement strand
CAGTTTTTCGGCCAGCACATCAAACAGGCTTTCTTGTGCGATGGCTGACTGTGGCACGCCAAACCCACGAAACGCCCCCGATGGTGGGCAATGGGTATGCACCCCCCGCGACACCGCCCGATAATCACCAATACGATAGGGACCAGACGCATGCACCGGCACCCGGTTTGCCACGGTTGGCCCCCATGACGCATAGGCGCCGGTATTGAAATCACCCTGAAAATCAAAGCCGCAAATTTTGCCGTCCTTGCTGGCGCCGATTTTCAATTTTATCTGTGAAGGGTGGCGCTTGGTTGTGGATTGCATGGATTCGGTGCGTGAATAGGCAATTCGCACTGGTTTGCCGGTTTTCAGTGCCGCCAGTGCCAGATAGGGCTGCACCGATATGTCCAGCTTGGACCCAAAGCCCCCCCCAACCGCCGTTGGAATAATGCGGATATCTTTTTTATCCATGCCCAGAATTTCGGCGATACTTTCCAGATCCATCATCGGGGCCTGGGTACAGGCGTGTATTTCAACACAGCCATTGTTTAGTTTTGCATAACCGGCCTCTGGCTCAATATAGGCGTGTTCGACAAAACCACTTTCAAATTCGCCCTCAACCACCACATCCGCACGCGCCAGCGCACTGGTCGCATCACCACATTGCACATGCCCGCCACACATGATGTTGCCATCACGATCAGGGTGTAACAGCGGCGCACCGGGGGCCAATGCATCCTGCACCGACTGGGTATTTGGCAGCTCATCCCAGTCAACCGGGAAATCCGCGGCGTCAAAGGTGGCGGTCGCATCCGGTTCTAAAATCACGGCGGCAATTGCTTCGCCCCTGAAACGGGTGATGTTTTCTGCAAACACTGGCTGATCAATAAACCCCGGAATAACGCCAAAGGCATTTTTGCCCGCAATGTCAGCAGCACTCAGAACCCCGACAACCCCATCATGGCGGGAAATATACCTGTCCAGATCACCAAGGCGAAAACTGGCATGGGCAAAGGGTGAGCGGATCACCCGCAACACCAACGCATCGGGCGGTGCAACATCATCGCCAAACTGTTCGCGGCCTTCCACCTTGTCCAACCCATCCAACCTGCGAATGGCGCTGCCGACATCCCCAGACCCAATCAGGGGCGCGGTGGGGGTTGGGCTTGCGGCCTCAACCACCGCATCAATGATTTTTCGATACCCCGTGCAACGGCATAAAACCCCGCCCAATGCGTCCTGCACTTGCGCAACTGTTGGCTGTGGGGTTTTTCGCAAAAGGGCAACGGCACCAACCATCATGCCGGGTGTGCATATCCCGCACTGGGCCGCCTGATGGTTTTGAAACGATTCCACCAATGCCCCGGCCGCCGGATCATTGGCCACCAAGCCACTTAGGGTTTCAATGTCCCGCCCCACCACCTGATGGGTGGGGGTCAGGCAGGCGCAAACTGGGGCGCCATCAACCAAAACAGTGCAGGCCCCGCAATCACCAGCATTGCAACCAACCTTAACATCGCGCTGATCCAGACGTTCGCGCAGACTGTGGGACAGCCTTTCACCAACGGGGGCAGAAACATCAACATCTTTGCCATTCACCCGAAGGCTGATCGCTGGGCCTGACACCGGTTTATCCATTGTCCTGCCCCCCCGAAGAAAATGCCATTCCAATCGCCCGCTTACATAATTCCAAAACCAATTCACCCCGAAATTCGGCGCTGCCACGCAGATCAGAAACCGGTGACAGGGGGGCCAGATGCCCCACCTTTACCACCGCTGAATAATCCGCAAGGTTTCGCCCAAGCAGGGCCTTTTCCAATTCGCCAAGGCGTTGCGCCACCGGCGAACAGGCGCCAACGGCAACCCGCGCATCAACAATCTGCCCCCGGCCCAATGTCAGGGCAACCCCGACCATTGCGATGGAAATCACCAGATAGCGCCGCGAACCAACCTTTATAAAACTGCTATAGGTTTCGCGCGCCATATCCGGGATCAGGATGGCCGAAACCAATTCACCGGGCTTCAGGACCGTCTTGCGCACCCCGGTAATGAAATCTGACAGGGCCACAACCCGCACCCCGGCCTTTGACACCAGCTCCACACTGGCCCCCAGCGTCAACAGGGGCACCACACCATCGGCCGCAGGTGAGGCATTGCAAATATTGCCCGCCACGGTGCCTGCATTTTGAATTTGCACAGACCCTATTTCACGCGCTGCGGCGCGCAAACCATCAAAGCACGCAGGCATTTTTGCCGCCGAAATGTCCGCCCATGTGGTGGCGGCCCCAATCCGCCAGCCCTGATCACCTTTTTCAATCCCGTGAAATCCGGCAATCCCGGTTACATCAAGGAGCGAGCCTTTTACCGGCCTTTCCCCCAATAAGGGAAACCAGTCCGTCCCCCCAGCGACAACACTGATATCGCCCGTTCCAAGGGCTTTCAGCGCATCGTTCAGCGTTTTAGGGGTGACGTATTGCAAGGTTGCTCCTACGAAAAAAATTCATTTGTGCGCCAATAAAATGACGTTGCGGTGGTTCTTGTCAAATCCAAACCTGGATAAGCAAGAACATGCTACCCATTAGTTCATTAGTATACTAACATTTCACCTGTCAAGCATAGGCCTACTATCCTTCTTTCCCATCTTGATCATGAAACACCATATGTTAGCATGCAAATGACACAGCGGAGTAAAGCCAATGGAACCCAACACAAAAAAACTGGTCATTCGAAATATCGGATTACTGCTATCGGGAAAAATGGAACAGCCCATTCTTGACGCTGATTGCCTGATCGCAATTGACGGAAAGATTACCGAGTGGGGGTACGAAAAGGATTTGGATATCGAAGGCGCGACAACCTTGATTGACGCAAACAGTGTCACCCTTGCGCCCGGCCTGATTGACAGCCACATCCACCCGGTCATCGGCGACTATACCCCGCGCCAGCAACAGCTGCACTGGATCGACAGCACGCTGCACGGGGGTGTCACCACCCTGATTTCCGCGGGCGAAGTTCACATGCCCGGCCGCCCCAAAGACGTGGTTGGCCTAAAGGCAATGGCCATCGCCGCCCAGCGCTGGTACGAAAATTTCAGACCCTCAGGTGTAAAGGTTCTGGCCGGTGCGCCAATCATCGAAGAAGGCATGGTTGAGCAAGACTTCAAAGACCTTGCCGACGCCGGGGTAAAATTACTGGGCGAAGTCGGCCTTGGCACCGTCAAAGACGGCAAAACCGCCAAACAAATGGTCACATGGGCGCGCAAATACGGCATCCAAAGCACGATCCACACAGGTGGGCCATCTATCCCCGGATCGGGGCTGATTGACGCCGATATGGTGCTGGAAACCGGAACAGACGTCATCGGGCACATTAACGGCGGCCACACGGCCCTGCCCGATGATCAGATCATCTGCCTGTGCGAAAGCTGTAAAATGGGGCTGGAAATTGTCCACAATGGCAACGAACGCGCCGCCCTTTTAACCCTGAACACGGCGCGAGAGTTGAAACAACTGGACCGGGTCATACTGGGCACCGACGGCCCGGCCGGGTCGGGTGTTCAACCGCTGGGGATCATGCGGATGGTCAGCATGCTGTCGGCCCTTGGTGATGTTCCCGCCGAGATCGCATTTTGTTTTGCCAACGGCAACACGGCACGTCAGCGCGGGTTGGACGTGGGCCTGATCGAAAAAGGCATGGCAGCCGATTTCGTGCTGATGGACAAGGCGCAAAATTCACCGGGTGCAACCATTCTGGAATCGGTTCAACTGGGCAATCTGCCGGGGGTTGGCATGACCATTATCGATGGTATTGTCACCAGCCAACGCAGCCGCAACACACCACCGGCCGAAAAATTACCCCAGATTGAAACCACCACCTGAACCAACACCGCAGGAGAAACCGATGCGCCCGACAACAGATGCCCTGATCATTATCGATGTGCAAAATGACTTTTGCCCCGGCGGTTCACTTGCCGTTCCCGGCGGTGACGAAATAATTGCCGGGATCAACAGTCTGATGGATCAGTTTTCGGTATGCGTTCTGACACAGGACTGGCACCCAACCGGGCATTCGTCATTTGCGTCATCCCTCGCTGGCAAAGGCCCCTATGACGTTATTGAAATGCCATATGGCCCACAGGTCCTGTGGCCAGATCACTGTGTGCAGGGAACAGGTGGCGCGGCCTTTCACAAAGACTTGCGCACCGACCCGGCGGACCTGATCATCCGTAAAGGGTATAACAGTGCCATCGACAGTTATTCGGCGTTTTTCGAAAATGATCAGGTGACACCAACCGGCCTTGACGGCTACCTGCGCAGCCGTGGGGTGGAACGTCTGGTGATGGTTGGGCTGGCGCTGGATTTTTGTGTGAATTTTTCAGCGGTGGACGCCGCGAAACTGGGGTTTGAGGTCAGTGTTGATCAGGGCCTGTGCCGCGCGATTGATCTGGACGGATCCCTTGCAGCAGCACAGGACGCAATGCAATCGGCCGGGGTGTCGCTGGGTTGATCATCCCAGCCGTTTGAATGTATCCGCCATCCTGCCAGGGTCGGCGGGTTGTCCGGTGAATAATTCAAACGCATGTACCGCCTGAAACACCGCCATCCCCGAGCCGGGCATAAGACGGCAACCGATGTCGCGCGCCCGTGCCAACAGGGCCGTTTCCAGCGGGAAATAAACGATGTCAGCCACCCAGATTGACGGGCTTAGCAATTCCAGCGGCAACGCCGCACCGGGGTGGTTCACCATGCCCATCGGGGTCGCATTCACCACCCCGCACACCCCCGACATAACCCGACCATCCACGCCCTGAACCGCGCAAATTTCAGCGTCTGGATGGGTGGCCTGAAGTTTGCGCACCAGGGCACTGGCCTGATCATTATTCACATCATGGACCGACAGTTTTTCAACCCCGCGATCCAACAGGCCAAAGGCAACAGCCGCCCCCGCACCACCGGCACCCAACAGTAGAACATGTGCCTTGGACGCATCCCCAAGATCCCGTTTAAAGCTGGTGACAAACCCGGAATAATCCGTGTTGTGCCCGCCCATTTTCCCGTCCTGAAACACCACCGTGTTCACCGCCCCCAAACGGCGCGCGCTGTCGGAAAGACTATCCAGATATTGCAAAACTTCGATCTTGTAGGGGTGGGTGATATTCAGCCCGGCATAGCCGTTGGCCTGTGCGGTTTTCAGAAGCTCCGGCAGGGGTATTTCCTGATTGGGCGCGCGGCTTGTATCAATCAGATCATAGGAATAATCCAACCCAAGGGCGCGCCCTTCCTGCATGTGCATCGCCGGTGTAAGGGATCGTGAAATACCCTGTCCAATCAGCCCCGCACGCAGGGTTTTGTCAGCAACCAATGTGGCGTTATCCGCCATACCCAAGCAACCTTGGCAACCACAACACTATGCCCGGCACCAACGTCATCGACAAAAGTGCCAGAATCAGAACCCCCATAAAGGGCCATATTTCACGGATCATATCGCGCATCGGCGCGCCGGTGGTGGCGTTGATCACAAACAGCAAAATCCCATAGGGCGGCGTGATCAGCCCGATCATGGTGTTGACCACCACAACCACACCAAAATGCACCAGATCAATACCCAGTTCACGACAGGCCGGAAGGAACAGCGGCACAATCACCAGCAAGATGGTAGTGGCATCCAGAATACAGCCCAGCAACAACAGCAACACGTTAACCAATAGCAGGAAAACGATCGGCGACATATCGATTGAACGCAGCAAACCGGCGACAGTGTTGGGAATATTTTCACTGGCAACGATATAGTTGAATATCAGCGCCCCACCGATCACCAACCCCACCGCCGACGACGCGCGCGCGCTGTCTGACAAAATCTTATATGTGCCGCTAAGTGTGATTGCGCGGTAAAAAATCACCGCCAGCAAAAAGGCATAGGTGGCGGCAACGGCTGCGGCCTCGGTCGGGGTGGTGGCGCCACCGTAAATACCAAACAGCAGGATCACCGGCATCATCAAGGCCGGGAACGCATTGATCGTCAGGCTGGGTATTTCACGCAAAGGGGTTGGGGTTTCGATCGCAAAATTGCGCTTTTTGGCGATGCGCGCGACCATGAACATCAGCACGCCGCCCATCAAAAGGCCCGGCGTGATGCCCCCTAAAAACAAATAGCCCACGGATGTGTCAGACACCAACGCATACATCACCATCGGAATTGACGGCGGAATAACCGGGCCAATAGTGGCAGACGCGGCCGTAACCGCCGCCGCAAAGCCCAGCGGGTAACGCCCGTCTTTGGTCATCATCTCAATAATGATTTTACCAATCCCGGCGGCGTCCGCAATTGCGGACCCCGACATGCCGGAAAAAATCAGGCTGGCAACAATGTTGACCTGCCCCAGACCGCCGCGAAAACGCCCCACGACAGCAACGCAAAAATTCAACAACCGGTCACTGATCGTGCCCGCATTCATGATGTTGGCCGCAACAATAAACAGCGGCACCGCCAGCAGGATAAAGCTGTTATACAGCCCCTGCATGATCTGCTCGGATGCCAGTGCAAGGTCTTGCCCGGTCATCCCAAGATAGGACACCGCCGCCACGATCATCGCCAGCGCGATAGGCGCGCCAATTGCAGACAGCCCGAAAAGGATGCTCAGACAAACCAGAAAGGCAACGCTCATGTTTGGGTGTCCTCATCGGGGGTGCGAAACATTTCAACCACGCGCCAAACGTAACGGGTGATGATCGCCACAGCGAAAATCAGATAAACGCTGAAAACCACGTCAAAACGCACCTTTAACAGTGAACTTTTTTCGATTTTCATGAAGGACACAAAATCATAGGTTGCGGGCATTGATATCAACAGCGCGCCCACAATGCAGGCGGCGGTGATTAACATGTAAATCCGGCGCACCTTTGGGCGCGCAGTATCGTACAGAATTGTAAACCGAACATGGTCTTCGTCGCGCAGCGTAAAGGCCGACGACCAGAACACCAGCCATAGCCACGCCATCAAACAAGCCTCAAGCGTCCAGCCAAGCGGGTGGCGGATTACATAGCGGCTAACGATTTGCAGGATAAACGATAGGAATATGGCGGTGAGAAGCCCCACCGCCACATTATCAGCACGTCTCTGAAGCCATTTCAGGACGTTAAGTATCATACGCGGTTACTTAACCGCATTGATCCGGTCCAACAGGCCATCTGGCCAGTCCTTGGAAAAGTCGGATTCAAGATACATTTGTTGGGCGCGCGTGCGGAAGGCGTCAACATCGGGTGTGTAAACCTTCAGCCCTTCGCCTTCAAAGAACGCCACCAACTCGGCCTCATTGGCAACAATCGCCGCTGTGATTGACGCGGATGCATCATCGGCAGCTTTTTGAACCGTTGCCTGCTGATCAGCAGTCAGATCGTCCCAAACCGATTTGGAAAATGCCAGAAAGTTCATATCAACCAAGTGGCTGGTCAGAACGATCTGATCAGTTACTTCGTAGAACTTCTTGTCTTTATCGGTTGGCAGCGGATTGTCCTGACCGTCGATAGCGCCAGTTTGCAGGCTGGTATAGACTTCTGTAAAGGCCAGCGGCGTTGGGTTCGCACCCAGTGCACGACCCAGGAACTGCCATGCATCTGTGCCCGGCATCCGCAAGTTAATACCATCCAAATCGGCAGGTGTATTGATCACCTTGTCGCCGCGCAGGTTCAACTGACGTGTTCCGAAATACATGACTGACAGCAACTTAACGCCCAGCTTATCTTCGACCAGTTGATACATCTCTGCACCAATGTCGCCCTCAAACACTTTGCGCTGATGCTCTGGATCACGCATCAGGTAACCGGCGGTAAAGATTGACCATTCAGGGATCAGCTTGGCCAATTCCTGCGCCGATGTAAGCGACATATCAAGGTTGCCACGGGCAATCGCCACCAGCTCAGTGCCTTGCTTGAACAGAGTGTCGTTATAGTGCGGCTCATACGTGGCAAATTCACTGACGCCGTCGGCAAATATTGTTGCCAGCCCAACAGAACGAAGTTCCGTTTCGGTGGTGGGTGTCGATAGGCGCAGAGTAATTTTATCTGCGCTGATAGCCGTGGTCGCTGTGCCCGCAAACGCAGTTGCCGCAATGGCCGAAAGCAGTATTCGGCGTGAAAGTTTAATAGACATTTGGTTCCTCCCAAGTTGGTATTATCAGGCCCTCCGAACGGAATGACCGTCGTCAAAATTCTCAATGGCCATCGCAACCCAGCGGTCCGCCATCCTTAGCAATGGTAATGATTTGCCAGCCCCGCAGGTTTAACGAAATGATCAACAGCCCCAATGCTGTCGAATAAATTTCAACCTGCTTGCATGGCCTCCTCCATTTATCCACATGCGCAGATATGCCCGGTGCCCAGCAAAGCCTGAATCAGTCGTCCAGTCAACGTACACATACCTGATCATATTTTATGAAAGCATACCGATTTTTTATTTGCAAGCACTAACATGTTAGTGTATAAAATGTCGCACGGCTTCTACCACCACTCACAACACTGCCGCGTTTCAATCTTTAGGAGTAAGAAATGTTCGGTATCTCAGCGGCCCTTACGACACCTTTCAGCGACGATGGTTCAGTCAATTTTATCCGGTTGAACACTCATATCAAAACAGTACTGTCTGAGGGCTGCACATCCGTAACACTTTTTGGAACGACCGGCGAAGGGCCATCGGTCACCTGGGACGAACGTCTTGCAACCTTGCGCGCTGCAATTGACGGGGGTATTCGCCCGGATCAAATTGTGCTGGGGCTGCATGGGGTTGCAAGCGCAGACATTACAAAGCAGACGAATGCAGCCCTTGAATTGGGTGTAAAATTCTTTCTGCTGCCCCCGCCCTGCTATTTTAACGACCCGTCAAACGATGGGTTGTTCGCCTGGTACGACGAAATTCTTTCGCAAATCGCCGGCTCAGGTGCCAAGTTTATCTTATACCACATTCCACAGGTTATTGGCGTCGGCCTGCCGATCGATCTGGTAAAACAGGTTAAGGCCAGCCACCCGGATATCGTTTACGGGGTAAAGGATTCGTCCGGCTCCTTCAGCAACACCCAACAGCTGTTGCAACTGTCAGGGCTTGAAATTCTGGTTGGTGACGAACGTCAGCTTGCCGCCAGTGCCAAAATTGGCGCGTCCGGCGCGATCAGCGGAATTGCCAACCTGTTTTCCGGGCGTCTGGCACAGGTTTTGACCAGCGCAACGGATGACCCACAAATCAACCATCTGGTGGATACGGCCCTGATGTTCCCGGTTATCCCGGCGATAAAGGCGCTTGTTGCGCACAAGTATGGCGCACCAGAATGGCGCAAAACCGCTGCTCCGCTTGTGGCAACCCCGGATCCGGGCTATGCCACCCTTTGCGAAGCCTATGATCAGGTGATCGCATCCGCTTAGAAATTCTTGGGCCGGGTATTTAATGAAACTTAGGGATCAGGCTTACGATAGTTTTACCGACAACCTTTTGTCGCGTCGAATTCTACCGGGCCAGTTTATCACCCAGCGGGAACTTAGCGCACTAACACTCATGCCCCTTGGGGCAATCCGCGAACTTATTCCCCGCCTTGAGGCCGACGGCCTGCTGAAAACCGTGCCCCAGCGTGGCATGCAGATCACCCATATTGACATGGACCTGATCCGAAATGCATTTCAACTGCGCCATATTCTGGAAGTAGAGGCCGCCGGGCAATTCGCCCTGACAGCCACAGACGAAGAACACGCCAAACTCAGGAAAAGTCATCAGGACATTCTGGATGAGGCTGAAATTTCCATCACTGATGACCTGGTGGAACGGGCCCAAAACGTTGACTGGGCGTTTCATGACACCCTGATTGACCACCTTAAAAACCAGATTATTTCTGACATCTACCGGGTGAATTCCATCAAGATACGCCTTATCCGTCAGGAACTGACCCGTATCCGACCAGAGATCATTATTTCCGTCATCGGGGATCACATGAAAATCATCGAAGCGCTGAATTCAGGAGACCCGAAAAAGGCCAAAGCCGCGCTTGGCGATCATATCGAAAAATCCACCAAGCGGGCACTAAGGATTTAGGGTCAGGCCCTGTTAATCCCCCATCACAGACACCTTCAGACCCAACGCATTTGCCAATGCGGCGCGGGTATTCAGCGCCGCGTCCGCCTCAGCGGCTGAATTGGCGTAAACCACCTGAATATGGTTTGACTTGTGGCGTCCCATCAACTGATCCCGGCCAACCCCGTTCAGAACACCATTCATGATCGGCCATTCAGGTGTTGTACCTTCCCGGCGACGATCCATTTCTGCGTCACTAAGGGCCACGGCCTGTCCGCGACCGATATCCAGACACAGGCCCCCATCTTCCACATAGACCCGCGACCAGATTATTTCGCCCGGCTTTGCAATGCCACGCAAGGTGCCGCCCCCCGATGGGAAATACATCGCAGGCTGGCGCAGGCTGTCACTGCCGGCCCAGCCGCCGACATGATGCGCAGGCGGTGCAGAACCCGAAATTTCAAACACCCAGACAAAGTCATCCCGCCCGCCGGATGCATCCATATCCCCCCAGCGGATATCATGCAGCGTGGTTTCCACCGGTTGGCCCAGCGCCCCATGCACCCGGTTTATCATCAACGCATCCAGACCTGCGCATTCGTCAACTTCGTTGAAATGGATCACCGGCTGGCCGGGGCGGATGATCGAGCCATCGGCACGCATCACATCCGGGCGGTCAGAATTGTTCAACATCCCTTCCACCAGATCGGACGCAGGCAACAGATCCTTCAGGCCCTGTTGGTACTGGATACCGATGGTTTCACAATCAAAATCATCGGCCATGCGAACAGCCGCAATATACATCGCACACTGGGTCAGAACCTGTTCAAGGGTCAGTTCAGTTGCGTGGTCCTGCCCAAGATGAAAGGTAAACCCACGATCAACCAGCCAATCATAAACCGCCCGTGCCTCAGCCGGGTCCACCTGGGTGGTTTCATAATACAGCGCAGATTGCGACAGGCGTTCCTTGAACACCCCAAGCGGCATCAGCAATTCATCCGGGATGATCGCATTATACATGCCCATGCAACCTTCGTCGAAAATCCCCATGATTGATTTTGACTGGCGCAGATTTGTTGCGATCTTGTCGGCGATGGCCGCCTGATCTGGCGAAACGGCCGAAACATCAAAGTCGTGCACATGGCTATGGTCATGTTCAACCCGACCGGATTTCAACCATACGGCAAGGTTTTCACGGAAAAAATCATCGGTGAAATCCACGCTCCACAGGGTGGAATAGGGGATGCCTGCCTTGGTCAGTGATCCATTCAAATTCAACATTCCAACCAGTCCCGGCCACTGCCCGGACCAGTTTGCAACCGTCAAAATCGGCCCCCGGTGGGTGGAAAGCCCCGGCAGGATATGGTGCGAATATTGCCAGACGGCCTCGGCCACCACCAAGGGTGCATCCGGGTCAATGCCGTCAAACGCGTCCATGCCTTCGCGTTGCGACGACAGGAAACCATGCCCCTGATCCGCCTTATAGGGATGCGCCCGTATCAGGGTGACACCAAGGGCGTCAAATTCACGCGTCAGGTCGGCCTCCATACCAGATTGCGCGTCCCAGCAAACCTGATTTGCGCTTTCGCGGCTGTCACCACTGGCAAAAAGATAGCATGTCTGTTGGGTCATATCAGGTCTCCGGTTTTTGGCTGCATCATCGTGCGATAGGTTGCAAAGTCATCCTGCATTTTGCGGAACACTTTGTATTTTCGGTTGTGAAAGCTGGCGGTTTTTTCGTTGGGTGACAGGCGGGTTCCCGCACCACTCATCCCGGCCATTGCGCCGGTCAGGTCCGGGTAAACCGCCGCACCGACAGCCGCCATCATGGCGCTGCCGGCCAGAACGGGTTCCGGTTGATCGGGGATCAGAATATCGCACCCGGTCGCATCCCCGTGGGCCACCAGATAGGCCTGATTGCGCGCCAGACCACCACTGACAACGATTGTGTCTACGCTGATCCCCTGCTCGGCCATCACTTCGATAATGTGGCGGGTGCCATAGGCCAGACTTTGCAGGCAGGCCAGATAATCGATTGCCAGATCATCGATATCGGCAACCGCCCCCTGCCCCCATGTCACGCCCCGCCGGGCCGGGTCGGCCAGCGGCGCACGATTGCCATGAAAATCCGCCAGCATGTGCCGGTCAGCGGTCAGTTCGCAAACCTCGCCATCTTCGGCCATTTGCAGCAAATGTTGGTCCAGCACATCGTATATCGAAACACCTGTATCACTGGCCGTCTTTCGGGCCAGCCCCGCCGCCGCGTGCCGGTCGATCACGGTATCAATTGCCGCACCGGCCATGGATTGCCCGGCCTCATTGGCCCAGATATCTGGCAGAACAGCCCCGAAATACGGCCCCCAGACACCGGGCACGAAGGGCGCCGTTTGCGCCAAACTGATATGACAGGCCGAGGTCCCGGCAATAAGCGCAAGACGCCGGGTTATATCCCCCCCGTCCGGTGCCACCCCAAATGTGCCCAGCGCCCCGGCGTGGGCGTCAATCATGCTGGCGGCCACTTTGGTGGCGGTGGTTAACCCCAGTTCATTTGCCGCATCCTGCGTCAATGGGCCAAGGGCCGTTCCCGGCGCTGCCAACTGGCCGCCAATACGTGCAAACCCGTCCCCGGCCAGTTCACCCAGCCCGATTTGTTCAAGAAACCCAGTGTCCCAGCCGGACCCATCCGTGCCATTTTCACCCTGATAGGTCCATTTGCAAACCGTACTGCAAAGGGAGCGCGTATCAACCCCGCTCGCGCGAAATGTCAGCCAATCGGGCAGGTCAAAGAACCGCGCGGTTCGCGCCCAACTGTCAGGCAGGTTCTGTTTCAGCCACAAAAGTTTTGGTATTTCCATTTCCGGGGAAATCGTTCCGCCGGACGCCTGTAGGCGGGCGTGCCCTGTCGCATCAATATCACTGGCCTGACCAATGGCGCGATGATCGGCCCAAAGGATGATGTTTTGTTCGTCATGCCCATCGGGCGACAGGGTGACAGGGTCACAATCCCCATCAATGGCCACCAGTGAACAGGTGGCATCAAACCCGATGCCTGCAATATTGGCCGGGTCAATACCCGCGCCCTGAACCGCACCCTGCACCGACGCACAAACCATGCGCCAGATATCATCGCTGGATTGTTCGGCAAAATCGGGCCTGGGGGTCCAGGTTTTTATGTCGTGACTGGCGGTTGCCAGCATATTTCCGGCACCGTCAAACACACCGGCCCGGGCACTGCCAGTGCCCACATCAACCCCAATTAAATATTTCATCTGCATCCCCGGTTTATCCGTCGTGGGTCCACCTTAGACAACTACC
>DAOURA010000084.1 GCA_030625325.1 Marinosulfonomonas sp. | reverse complement strand
TATCTTAATACTGATTTTGGTTTTATGCCCCGTAAAATCAGAGTGGACCACCACCACCAGACTGCCAACAAATACCAGCGCCCCATGACAAAAGTAAAATTGGCAATAAGCCCGAACAAAATTGCCCTTGCTCTTTCCTTGGCGGGAAACCTTGGTAAGAATTGGCTTGGAAATAGGAAAACATCGGAGATCACCTTGAAACCCCTGAATATTTTCTTATCCGCTTTCGTGGTCTTGGCCCTGATCGGCTGTTCACCAGCGGCTATTGGTCTTCTTGGCACGTACAGCACCGGGCCTGCAAAGGCCGTTGATGTGACCCAATTGCCGCCAATGCGGGTTGTTGGGCTGGTGGTGAATGTGCCCGATACATTGCGGGTGTCTGAGGCAAACAGCTATAAACCGCGGGCCGATATCGTTTGGCGGGGGGACCCGTCTGGGGATCGCTATGAACAGGTCAAAGCCATTTTCATGGACGGCATCGGGCGGGGCGCAAGCACCCTGCAGGGCGATTTGCCGGTGGTTATTCATATTGATGTTCGAAAGTTCCACGCCCTGACCGATAAAACCCGGTATTCTGTTGGCGGTGTACATGCCATTAATTTTCTGTTGTCCGTGGTCAACGGGCGGTCCGGTGAAATGATTGTTCCGCCCTATATGGTTCACGCTAATCTTAAGGCTTATGGTGGTTATCGTGCCCTTGCCGCCGAGCGCCTTGGGCAAACCCAAAAGGTGCGCATCACAGACCACCTGTCGGCGCTGATCGTGCAGGAACTAACCGGTGTTGCAGCCAAAACAGCGGAGTGATCTGCCCTGCCAGTAAAAGCCCTGATTGACGCCTGCGTTTTGTACCCCACAGTCATGCGCGAAATTGCCCTTGGCTGCGCAGGTCAGGGGCTATTTGCGCCGTTCTGGTCTGCGCGCATTCTGGAAGAATGGGCAAGGGCCGCAGCCAGACACAGCCCGCCACAGGAACTGACCGCGCGCGGGGAAATTGCCCTGATCAGCGCCCGTTGGCCGGGTGCCTGCATCGCGCCGACGCCAGATTTACAAGCGTCTATTTACCTGCCGGACCCGAACGATACCCACGTTCTGGCGGCTGCAATCAGTGGTGGGTGTGACTTAATCATAACAATGAACCTGCGGGATTTTCCCAAGCATCTGCTGGCGGAACACGGGCTATATGCCCAACACCCTGACGCCTTTTTGCGCGGTCTTTTTGAACAGGATCATGCCAAAACCACCCTTGTTGCCCACAAAGTGCGCGCCGAGGCAGAGCGCCTGTCAGGGCAGGCATGGCCCATACGCAAGCTGATGAAAAAGGCGCGCCTGCCACGGTTGGGCAAGGCGTTGGAAATTCAGTCCTAGTTTGCCATGATCCCGCTAACGGTTACAAACTCGCCGGGAATGGCATAGCTGCCATCATTATTCTTGAACTTGGCTACCGAAGCCATAAATTCGCGGCGCACCTGTAAAAGTGTTTCTTCGTCAAATCGTTTCACCGCCATTGCAAATGGCCCGCCCATGATAACCGCCTGATCCAGTGTATCGCCGTCCGCAAATTTCAGAAACTCGGACTGGCGATGTTCCTGAATATCACCAAGTCCAGAGGCGGCAAAATCGGCTGCGAAAATTCCCGGCGCGCCTGACGCAAAAAACATTGGGCATACTTCGGATGTAGCTTGCGCATCTATAATCGGAAAAATATCGGCCCAGCCGCAATTGCGCCGCTCACCCCAGATTGTCGCCACCACTTTGCCGCCCGGTTTCACCGCGCGCGCCATTTCGGACAGGGCCAGCCGTGGGTCCGGGACATACATCAGCCCAAGCGCGCACAGGGCAATGTCGAAACTGTTGTCTTCAACATCCAGATTTTCCGCCCCCATTCGGGCGAAAGAGATGTTCGTGACATTATTTTGATTGGCCAATTGGGCTATTTTTTCGATCATCTTGCCGGACATATCTGTTGCCAGAATATGGCCGCTTTCACCCACGGCCTGAGCTGCCGCAAATGTCAGCATGCCGGTGCCACAGGCGGTTTCAAGCACGTTCATGCCGGGCTCTAACCCGGCCATCGCCAGTAAACTGTCCTGCGCCGGTTTTAGCTGGGCCGACCAGCTGTCCTGATAGTATTGGGCAGCCGCGTCCCAGCCGTAACGTTGTACGCGCAGCTGTAATCTTGGGTCCATCAGGTGTTCCCGCGGCTGATATTGATGACAGGCCTGATGTCCTGCGGGTTCAGGAAAATCTGAAACCATGGATCATTATTCAAACACTCATCGACCACTGTCTGAATGACGGCTTTGTCAGCGCGGCTTTGAATGTCTATTTCCAACCGCACCACCAGTGGCCCAGCCGGGGCACCGCCCATGCCGAATATGCCGCGAATGTCCCAGTCCATTTCGACGCTGACGTCGATAGCATCAAAAACCACACCGGCACGTGCGGCCGTCATTTTAAGGCCGATTGCAATACAGCTGATAAGTGCTGCGCGACCATGAAATCCGGGCGTTGGCCCGGCACTTTCGCCGCCCAGCACCTCGCCCATGTCCATTACGGCGCTATAATCCCCCTGGGTAACAACACATTTCAGACCGTCCTCCAGCCGTGCGGTGGCCTTGTCGGTATCTAAAGCGGTCTCTGGTTTTTTCTCAAAAACGTCAACAACCCGGTTCAGGGCTTTGGCGATTTGTGCATCAGTGGCCATATTAAATTGTCCCAAATTCTGTGTGATAAAGGCAAGAAATATGGGGTTATAGTGTGTAAAATACTGCTGTCAGTCAACTTTGGCTGTTGCAAGGTGCATTAACCTTGCCACTTGGTTTCGTTCTTTTGGATCGCCAGCACCCGTTCTTTGGTCTTGGGGTGGCTCATCATCCAGGCGGGGACGGTGCCGGAATTTTGTGCGGTCAGGGCCTCCAGTTTGGAAAACAGGGAAATCTGCGGTCCGGTGCCGATGCCGATTTTCAGCAACAGCGCCGAGGCATAGGCGTCTGCTTCGTATTCATCGCTGCGTGACAGGCGGGCACTTAGCAGGCGGGTCAAAAAACCGGCAATATAAACCCCAAGCCCCGGAATAAAACGGGACAGCACCATCCCAAGGGCGGTGCGCAGGGCATTTTGCCCGGAAAAATCGATCATTCGGCGGCGGGAATGGCCAAGGGCAACATGGCCCAGTTCATGGGCGATGACGCTTGCCATTTCTTCCGGTGTAACCTGCCCGGACAGGTATTTGTCAAAGAAACCGCGGGTGATGAAAATTCGCCCGTCTGGCGCCGCCAGCCCGTTGACCGGATCAATTTCATAGATGTAAACCCGCACCCGCGACACATCCAGAACCTTGGCCATCTGGTCGGTCAGCTTTTTCAGGGCGGGGTCGGCCAGTTCGCTTGACTTTGCGTCCAGTTCACGCCCGGTGCGCCACGCCGAAAAGCGATACATAAACAGGCCGTATAACAGTGCCAGCAATATGGGCGAGAATTTCAACATGGGTCTGATATGGGGGCAGGGACGGCAAAGCGCAAATGCTTTGCGGCTGTGGGCGGGCAAAAAGTTAACCCTGCTTTGGTTCCCTGTGGGGGCGAAAGGCAATCCGCCCCAAAATAACCGCCAGTGCGCCGGCTGCCAGCAGGCCGCTAAGGTTACCGGCGATGTCAGCAACCATTTCAATTTCATCAGAAAATACAAACCCCAGCCCGGTGTAGATTGAAACCCAGAATGCTTCGCCTGCGGCGGCCGATATTGTGAACAATGACCAGTTAAGCCCGCTGGCCCCGCCAATAAAGTTAACATATGGCCCAAGGGGGCTTAGCAACCAGCGCGACAAAAACACGCCTGTGCCACCCCATTTATCCGAAAAATGGCGTGCGCGTTCAAACAGTTGCTTGCGCTGTGCCCCGGCGTTTTCAAGCCGCGTTAACAGGCCCGCACCACTGCGCCCGATGGCAAACCCTGTCTGGTCCCCCAACAGCGCACCAATATAGGCCGCCATTGCCGTCAGGCCCAGTGACAGATCACCAGCAGCCGCAAACGCGCCCCCGGCCACCATCAGCAGGGAAGAAGGCACAGGCACCGCAAGGCAACTAAGGAATGTGATCAGCCCAATCAGCCACAGGCCATATTCGGGCACCAGCGCCAAAAGGGTATCGGTCATTTCTGGCTGTCCCGAAAGGTCGTGGCGGCGGCAATGATCCGGGCCTTTAGTTCAGGCATGGTGATGCCTTGCTGGGCGGCAATTTCGCCCAGTGTCAGGCGGCGGCCGGGCAGGTGATCATCCTGAAGGGCCTGATACATGACATCATCGTTAAGGTGCCAAGATTGCATCACATAGCGCGGTGTCATCCAGGCCTGAATGTCCACATTATGGTGATCGGGGTTCGCCCAGTAGACCATAAAAACAATACTGCGAAAGGCGAAAAACACCGTGAATAGCACCGCAATGGAAAAGGCAGTTGTGATAACCGGATGGCGCCGCCAGGCGGCGCGGTAACGTTTCATGGCCTGCAACTTTTTATTTTGGTCATATTTTATCCCGTTATCCCAATAATCTGGGATCAAATCGGTTTTGTGTCCCATTGGCAAGCGTGGGGTGCCGTGCGCCTTAACCTAACGCCCCAGTTCCTTCATGCCCTGTTCGATCCCTTTCAGGGTCATCGGCACCATCCGGTCTGCGCCGAAAATTTCCTGTATCATCGCCACTGACTGGGTATGGGGCCAATAGCGTTCGGCCATCGGGTTGATCCACAGGTGGTCGGGCCATTGTTCCACGGCGCGGGTCAACCAGACATGGCCGGCCTCGGGGTTGGAATGTTCGTTTGCCCCGCCGGGATAGGCAATTTCATAGGGCGACATGCTGGCGTCACCGACAAAAATACATTTGTAATCAGATCCATAGGTGCGCAACACATCCCATGTTGGCATCTGTTCACACCAGCGCCGGGCGTTGTCGCGCCAGACCCCTTCGTAAAGGCAGTTATGGAAATAGAAATATTCCATATGTTTGAATTCGGTGCGCGCGGCACTGAACAGTTCTTCGACCAGTTTGATATAGGGGTCCATTGACCCGCCCACGTCCAAAAACAGCAGGACTTTGACGGCGTTGCGCCGCTCGGGCCGGGTTTTCACATCGAGAAAGCCGTTTTCCGCGGTGGCACGGATTGTGCCGTTCAGGTCCAGTTCTTCATCGGCCCCGTCACGGGCCCATTTGCGCAGGCGTTTCAGGGCGACCTTAATATTGCGGGTGCCCAGTTCAACCGTGTCGTCCAGATTGCGAAATTCGCGCTTGTCCCAGACCTTAACAGCCCGTTGGTGGCGGGATTCATTTTGGCCAATGCGGATGCCTTCGGGGTTATAGCCATAGGCGCCAAAGGGCGATGTGCCGGCGGTGCCGATCCATTTGCTGCCACCCTGATGGCGCCCGTCTTGTTCTTTCAGGCGCTCGCGCAGGGTTTCCATCAGCTTGTCAAACCCGCCAAGGGCTTGAATTTCGGCCTTTTCCTCGGCTGACAAGTGCTTTTCGGCCATTTTTTCCAGCCAGTCGGATGGCAGGTCCACGGCCTCAAGCACCTGATCGAGGGTGACGTTTTCCAGCCCCTGAAAACTGGCGGCAAAGGCGCGGTCAAATTTATCAAGGTTACGTTCGTCTTTGACCATTGACGTGCGGGCCAGATAATAAAACCCGTCAATGTCATAGGTGGCCAGCCCGCAGGCCATGCCTTCCAGAAAACTAAGGTATTCGCGCAGGCTGACCGGAACAGACGCCGCACGCAGGTTTTCAAAGAACGGCAGGAACATCCGTTAACCCATCCGGCCAATGAAAATGGTGATGAACAGGCCGATCACAGCCAGGATCATGGCGTATGTCGCCCCATATTGCGCCATATCCAGCCGGTTCCCGCCCCGACGTTTTGCCCGGAATGCGCCAAAGGCCGCACCGACGAAAAAGAAAAGAATTACAATCATAGGTCAGGGTTCCTGCCTTTTGGGGGGCTAAGGGTGGCTATTTCGCGCAGGCGCTTGCGGATTTCGGCATCGGTTCTTAGGCCATATCGTGCCCACCCAAGGCTATCAAGGCGTACTGATTTTGCCTCATCCCCTTTGCCCAGTGCTTCAAGGGCCGCCGCCTTGATCATCAACAGGGTGCTTAACAGGTTCGGGTTTTCGCCCCTAAGGGCCACGGCGCTGTTTTTGTCGGCGATTTGAACGGCGGCGGCGGCACTGCCCGATGACAATGCATAGGCGGCCGATTGCACCCCGATATGGGCCGCGTGCAGGCGGGTGTTGGGGTCACGGCGAAAGATGGCTTCGGCCTCGGCAAATGACTTTATGGCCAGTTGGCTGTCGTGCGCCAGCGCCAGACGCCCCAACGCATAAAGACTAAAGCCAAGGCGGTTGTCGTTCCAGTTGTGGCTGCGGGCGAAGGCCACGGCCCGTTTGGCGGCGGCCAGTTGTCGGGGGCCGTTGGCCTGCCCACCAAGGGCGGTCTGAATGTCGTTTTTCCAGGCCTGCGGGGTGGGGGCAGGGCTGGATGTGCCCCCCCTGCGCCCGTTCGGGTTTATGCGGGCCAATATGGATGGCAGGCGGGACGCAACCGCGTCACGTGTCATGCCACTGTGCAGGTTCCGGTCATAAAAGGCACGCAAGACCACCATGTCAAACCCGGTCAGGACCGTATGGAAATTATCGTCGTTAAAAATTGAATCCGTCAGGTGATACAGGTCATTCACCGGCCCCAAAGCCTGTGCAATTTCTTCGTGCAGGCAATCGCGGATTTCCTGCGGGCTAACGTCGCCGGGCAAAAAGATCGCCATTTTGGTGCGGCTGGTCAGGGCGGTCCAGTCACGCCCTGCGCCATTGCGTGATGATGTGAATTCGCCCCAACTGCTGACGCCGGGGGTAACAAAACACGCGGCCTGTGGGACGGCCCGGCGCAGTTTGCTTTGGTTCATGAAATGCAGGGTTATGTTGGCTGGGGCGTCCCCGTGTACGCGGCTGATGTTAATGCGGGCTTCGTCTTGCAGGCGGGCCAGCAACAGGTCCAGATCGCGCGCAGATGCGGCCCCCATGGGCATACCGGTGACGCGCAGGCTGATCGGCCCTTCAAACCGTGACAGAACCGGCAGGTTGCGCCCACTTTCCAGCCGGAAGGCCAGTGAAATAAATTCCCGCGTGATGGAGGCGTTAGAACGGGTTGGCGCACTGGCCCGTGCCCCAGCCGGTAGTTTCATCGCGGGCAAGGAAATGTTTGCCGGTGCCAGTCTTGCCACCTGCACATTGCCCGAAGGTGGCGCGCAGGACGCCAGTACAACAGTAGCGATCAGTGCCCGCGCAGCGGTGCGAAAAAATATCATGTGCGCTGATACTTTATAAAAGAGGTCAGGGTGGCGACCCGGTCATATAGCTGGCGGGCGTCGCTGTTAAAGTCCTGTGTCAGCGAATAAACATTTGGCACCCCCATTTCGTCGGCGGCGTCATAGACGGCTTGAACCAGTTTGCGCTCCACACCCAGCCCGCGCTGATGTGGGTCGGCACACAGATCCTGCAAATAACACGTCCCTTCGGGGCGCCACATGTGGTCGTGATAGACATAATGTGCCAGACCGACCGGGGTATCACCCTGAACCGCCAGTATCCCATGAACCCTGGTTCCCGAATCCAGCAGGCGGTCAAATGCAATGCGCTTGTGCTGGTCGGGCAGGGTGGTTTCATGAAATGCCAGATAATTCGTCCAAAGACGACACCAGTTGGACCAGTCAGTTTCTTCAACTACGCGAATATCAATCATTGGGTAAGCACCGAAAGGCTAAGTACAGAAAGGATGGTAGATATCAGAATTGTCTTGGCGATCAGGTCGGTTTTGACACCGTATTGCATGGCAATCACAAAGGCCATCGCGCCACATGGCCCTGCGGCCACCAACAGCGGTACGATCCCCCATGTGCCCGCAATGGGGGCAGCCGACGACATCAGCCAGAATAACAATGGGTGCAACAGCAGCTTTCCGAAAACCACGACCCAGATCACAAGCCCCAGTTTGTTCAGCCGCAACCCCGCCAGAATGACCCCAAGGGTAAATAACGATGTGGGCGATGCGGATGCCCCTGCGAAATTGGCAAAGGTGGCTATGCCGGACGGTGCCAAATCACCCAGTGCCCGATAGGCGATGGCAATAATTGGGGCATAAACAAACGGGTTCCGGCCAAGGGAGCGCAACGCGCCACCCAACCCCTTATTTTTCGGGCTAAGGATATCCATGGCAAATACGGTCGTGCAAAATATCAGAACGTCAAACATGACGATGCCGGAAATCGGGTGGCTGGCGCTGTCGCCATAAAGCAAAACAGCGATTGGGCGCACAAAAAAGATGTGGTTGGCAAAGCTGGCCGCCATGCCAAGCAAAATTGCTTCCCTCGGGCCGCGCTTAAAAACGTAATAGGCCAGTGCTGCAATCAGGCCATAGGTGATCAGTTCTGCCGCCAGATACCGCAGCAGAACCGGCCAGATAATATTGTCGGCGGGCACACTGACCAGGACCGAAAACACCAGTGCCGGCGTGCCCAGATAAAACACATACCTGTTAATCGCCGTCGCGTGGTCCGGCGTGAACAGATCAGCCCGGCGCATGATGAAGCCAACGACCAAAATCGCAAAGATCGGCAGAATTGGATCAGACAGCGCCTGCAGCATGCTAACGTTGGCCGCGCGCCATAAAGGCCAGCCGTTCAAACAGATGCACATCCTGTTCGTTCTTTAACAACGCCCCGTGCAGTTTTGGCAGTAACGATCCACCGTCGCGCTTCAGGTCTTCGCTGTTCAGATCCTCTGCCAGCAACAGCTTTAACCAGTCCAGAACTTCGCTGGTGGATGGCTTTTTCTTCAGGCCCGCCTGATCACGGATTTCATAGAACTGGGTCAGGGCGGTGGTCAGCAGGGCGTCCTTGATGCCGGGGTGATGGACCTCAACAATTTTGCGCAGGGTCTCAACCTCGGGGAATTTGATGTAATGGAAAAA
>DAOURA010000163.1 GCA_030625325.1 Marinosulfonomonas sp. | reverse complement strand
TTCGATCTGAATATGGTCGTATTCCGCATCGGTTGAACTGTCGCGCATCAGTGCAACAAGGTCGTCGTCAAAGATTTCCTTTTTGCGATCCGCCAGTGCTTTGAAGCGAACAAAGACATCCTTTAACTGATTATCCCCCAGATCATGGCCCAGATCTTTCAGCTTGGCGCGCAGGGCCGCACGCCCCGAATGTTTGCCCATCACCAGATTGGTTTCACTAAGCCCCACGTGTTCCGGGCGCATAATCTCAAAGGTTTCGGCGTTTTTCAGCATACCATCCTGATGGATGCCACTTTCATGGGCAAAGGCGTTTTTGCCAACGATGGCCTTGTTGTATTGCACGGCAAAGCCGGAGACCGTTGCCACCCGGCGGCTGAGATTCATGATTTTTGTTGCGTCGATACCGGTGTGGTACGGCATGATATCATTGCGCACCCGCAGGGCCATTACGACCTCTTCCAATGCGGTATTGCCGGCGCGCTCACCCAGACCATTGATCGTGCATTCAATCTGGCGTGCGCCACCTTCCACTGCCGCCAGTGAATTTGCCGTCGCCATCCCAAGGTCATTGTGACAGTGGGTGGCAAACACCACCTCATCCGCGCCGGGCACACGTTCAATCAGCATGCGAATCAAATCTGCACTTTCGCGCGGCGCGGTATAGCCAACCGTGTCCGGGATGTTGATCGTTGTTGCCCCGGCCTTGATCGCAATTTCGACAACCCGCAGCAGGTAATCAGTTTCAGTGCGGGTCGCGTCCATTGGCGACCACTGCACATTGTCACACAGGTTTCTGGCATGGGTTACGGTTTCGTGGATGCGTTCGGCCATTTCATCCATGCTCAGCCCCGGAATGTCCCGGTGCAGGGGGGATGTGCCGATAAAGGTGTGAATGCGCGGTTGGCGGGCGTGCTTTACGGCGTCCCAACAGCGATCAATGTCACGCGGTATGGCGCGTGCCAGCCCGCAAATCACTGAATTTTTTGACAGTTTTGCAATTTCGGACACGGCCTCAAAGTCGCCTTCACTGGCGATCGGAAAACCGGCCTCAATTATATCAACGCCCATTTCGTCCAGAAGGCCGGCGATTTCGACCTTTTCGTCATGGGTCATGGTTGCGCCGGGGCTTTGTTCGCCATCACGCAGGGTGGTGTCAAAAATCAGGACGTGGTCCTGTTTGCTGGTATTCATTGGATTATCTTTCTGTTTCTTCTTCAAGCTTGGTTTTGACGCTGATCACCTCTGAGCGGTCGCGCCAAAGGCACGCTCAGAGGTTGCTAAGTAGAAGAAGATCGCAAAGGGGCAGGGCAGCCGGGGCTGCCAGAGGTGTAATATTATGTGCCACTTTCGTCATAGGGGCGAACTATATCGGCGCGCGCGCAAATGAAAAGCATTTATCTGGCGCACGCCGGATTTTTTGGAGGCACTGGTGCATCGGGGCCTTAACACAGCTTGCCGCAGGATCAGTTCCCGCCGCCGGTTGTTGCCGTTCCTTCGGTCAAAGCCCCGTTTTCCCATTTGCCCGTGGTTTCCTGACCCGTGGCATAACGGATTGTGCCGCGCCCTTCGCGCTTGCCGCCCTTAAAGCTGCCTTCATAAATGTCACCATTTGCATAGGTCGCCACACCCTGACCGTCGATTTCACCGGAAACCCAGTCGCCGGTATAGGTAAAGCCGTCTGTCATTGTGATCGTGCCCTTGCCACTGCGCAGCCCGTCAGCGAAAGCCCCGGAATAAATGGTGCCGTTTGCGTATGTTACGCGCCCCTTGCCGTGGCGCTGACCATTTTCCCACATTCCGGTATAGGTATAACCATCGGGAAAGGTCATCGTGCCCTGTCCGTGGTTTTTGGCGTTGCGGAATTCGCCGTCATAAACCAACCCGTTGGCGTATGTTGCAACACCTTTTCCGTCGATCACGCCTGCCTTCCAGTCCCCGTCATAGGAATTTCCGTCCGGATAGGTGATCTTGCCAACCCCATCTGCCAGATCATCGCGAAACTGCCCCTGATAGATTGACCCATCAGGATAGTTGACCTTGCCCTGACCTTCGATGCGGCCATCCACCCAGTCACCGATGTAGGTATAGCCATCAGTGCCGGTAAATGTGCCCGATCCGTGGCGTTTATCGCCCTGAAACTGCCCCCGATAAATGTCACCATTGGCATAGATAACTTCACCTTCGCCCTGGCGTTGACCATTGATCAGATTTCCCTTGTAAACATCACCGTTCGGCTGACTTAGGGTGCCTTGACCTTCAATTTGGCCGCCCTTCCATTCACCAACGAAAACCAGACCATCTGGCATTGTCAGGGTGCCGGTGCCTTCGCGTTCGCCCTTTACAAGGTTGCCTTCAAAAATTGCACCGTCCGGATAGGTGATTTTGCCCTGTCCTTCTTTGACGCCATCGTTCCAGGCCCCTTCGTAGACATAGCCATTGGGGCTTTGCATGCGTCCCTGCCCGTGGTGCAGGGAACCCTTGAAGCCACCTTCGTATTTCACGCCGTTGGAATAAACGGCCAAACCGGATCCGTCGATCTTGCCATCGACCCAGGCCCCTTCAAAGGTGCCGCCGTCCGCGAATGTGATCTTGCCAAAGCCTTCCGGCTTACCCTTGGCAAAAGCACCTTCATAGACCGACCCGTTTGGAAAGCGTGCCACACCTTGGCCCAGGATTTCGCCATCAACCCATTCGCCGGTGTATTCATAGCCATTTGGCAACTGGTAGGTGCCAGTGCCGTGCTGTTTTCCGTTCTTAAAGGTGCCTTCATAAACACCGCCTTCATCGTACTGTTTGGTGGTAACGTCGCCGTTTTGTTGCGCGGCCACAGGACCCGCAAGTAACACCGCCCCTAGAAGCCCAACACTCAGCGCTTTTGCGCAAACCCGGATATTCACAACGATAACCCCCATATTCAAATACCGGGCAAGCCTAATTCAGCCGTCCCCCACTGACAACGTTTTTTGGTGGTGTATGACTTTCACTTGCCGGTAAGTCTGTTAAAACTTCGCGCAAAGCAGGAATGGTTGGTACAATGACAGACAAATTTCGCCTGACTTTGGCACAGATGAACCCGGTTGTCGGGGATTTGGCGGGCAACAGTGCGCTGGCAAAAAAGGCGTGGTTGGCGGGGCGGGACGCAGGCGCAGATATGGTTGCCCTGACGGAGATGTTTATCACCGGCTATAACACCCAGGACCTTATAACTAAGCCCGCATTCACAACCGCAGCCATGGGGGCATTGGAACAACTGGCACTTGATTGTGCGGACGGTCCGGCATTGGCCATTGGTGGGCCGCTGGCCGAAAAGGGCAAGCTTTTTAACGCTTATTACATCCTGAAGGGCGGCAAGATCACCGCGCGCAGCCTGAAGCACCACCTGCCAAACGAAACCGTGTTTGATGAGGTGCGCATCTTTGACGCCGGCCCCCTTGGTGGCCCCTATGATGTGGCAGGTGTTCGCATTGGCAGCCCGATTTGCGAAGATGCCTGGCATCAGGACGTGGCGGAAACACTGGCGGAAACCGGCGCAGAAATCCTGCTGATTCCAAATGGTTCACCCTATTACCGCAATAAAATGGAACACCGGATCAACCAGATGGTTGCCCGCTCGGTGGAAACCGGCCTGCCGGTGATTTATCTGAATATGATCGGCGGTCAGGATGACCAGGTCTTTGATGGTGCCAGTTTTGTGCTGAACCCCGGTGGTGCGCTGGCGGTGCAAATGCCGGCCTTTGACGCATCCATTACCCATGTTGATTTTGTGCGCACTGATGATGGATGGCGTGCGCAACAGGGGGAACTGGCCAGCCTGCCCGATGAATGGGAACAGGATTATCGCTGTATGGTGCAATCTTTGCGCGACTATATGGGCAAATCCGGGTTCACCAAGGTGCTGCTTGGCCTGTCAGGTGGAATTGATTCCGCGATTGTGGCAATGATCGCCGCCGATGCGCTGGGCCCTGAAAACGTGCGCTGCGTGATGCTGCCGTCTGAATATACATCGCAGACCTCACTTGATGATGCAAAAGAAGTGGCCAGAAATCTGGGCTGCCCATACGATTTTGTTCCTATCAGCGAAGGGCGGCAGGCGATCACCGACACTCTTGCGCCGCTATTTGAAGGCTTAAAACCTGACCTGACCGAAGAAAACATCCAATCGCGCCTACGTGGCCTGCTGCTGATGGCGATGTCTAACAAATTTGGTGAGATGTTGCTGACCACCGGCAATAAATCCGAAGTCGCAGTTGGTTATGCCACCATCTATGGCGATATGGCGGGGGGCTATAACCCCATAAAAGACCTGTATAAGACAAGGGTCTTTGAAACATGCCGCTGGCGAAATGCCAATCATCGCGACTGGATGATGGGCCCGGCAGGAACAGTCATCCCCCCCCGGGTAATTGACAAACCACCCAGCGCCGAACTGCGCGAAGACCAACGGGATGACGACAGCCTGCCGCCCTATGATGTACTGGATGTGATCCTGACTGAACTGATTGACAATGAAGCATCTGTCACGGAAGTGGTGGCAATGGGGTTTGACCGCGATGTGGTCAAAAAGGTCGAACACCTGATCTACATATCAGAATTCAAACGCTTTCAATCGGCCCCCGGAACCCGACTGACCATGCGCAGCTTTTGGCTCGATCGGCGCTATCCAATTGTGAACCGTTGGCGTGATCCGGGCTGACTGACCCTCGAGTTGGCTGAAATATCCCCGCCGGAGGCATAATTTTTCAGCGAAAAATTGTTTAAAGCCCCCAACAACGCTATTGTCCCCACAGCTTAATATGGACAAAACCGGCGGCCTGTGAAAAATGACGGCTCTGTTTTGGAGAACAAA
>DAOURA010000170.1 GCA_030625325.1 Marinosulfonomonas sp. | reverse complement strand
GGCAATAACAACCGATCCACCTTCCTGTGGGCCAAAATAGGTTACTTGCCCTTCGTCCACATGAACAACACCGGCACCACCCGTGGCACTGCGAAAACGGCCCCGCTGAATGCCGGCAAAAACCAGCAACGCACCCGCAATCACAAGGGAACTGCCGACAATAGACATAAAACCAATGCTGCCAATGGCCCAGTAAAACCCCAACAGCGAAACACCAACCCCGGCAATTGCATCGCGAAACCGCGCAATTCCCTGCAATACTTCTGGTCTTACGAAGTCCATATCGCCTACCTTATTCTGATCGTTCTGACCCCAGTGGCCCAATCGGTTTTCAACTATAACCTATCGCATATCCCGGCAATTTTGTGTTTTTTTCGACAGCCTGGCCAAGGGCGCAAAATATCGCCCATGACCAGCCATGTTCCGCCGATATTGGCGGCGCAGACCCTACCAATCGCCAAGGCTGGACTGCCACAGGGTTAATGCGGCCACCGCCGCCGTATCTGCCCGTAAAATGCGTGGCCCCAAACTAACCGCCAGTGCTGCGGGCATAGTGTTCAACCGCTCCCGCTCAGGGGTGGAAAACCCGCCTTCGGGGCCGATCAGTATCGCCCAGGGGCCAGGGCTTTGCCCAGCCAGTGTTTCACGCGCCCCGGCCAGTGTTTCATCGCAAAACATCAGGCGGCGACCGTTTGGCCAATTTTCCAGAACATTGTTCAGCTTTTGCAGATCATCCACCGGCGGCACAAAGGTGCCACCGCATTGCTCGGCGGCCTCAACCACGTGGGCCTGTAACTTGTCGCGCCGGGTTCGGTCATTGTTGGTAAAATCGGTCAGAACCGGCATGATCCGCGCGGCGCCCATTTCGGTGGCTTTTTCGACAATGAAATCCGTGCGGGCCTTTTTAATCGGCGCGAAAATGAACCACAAATCGGGCGGTGTTTGCAGGGGCTTGGTCTGTTCCAGACAAACCAATATGCCGCCGTGTTTTCCCGCCTTGGCCACCCGCGCCAGATATTCGCCATCCTTGCCGTTGAACACAAACAGTTCTGCGTCAGCCTTTAGCCGCATAACCCCAAAAAGATAATGGGCTTGATCACGGTTCAAAGGAAGCGATTGCCCCCCCCCAAGCGGGTGATCTACATATAGTCTGATTTTTACAGTTGCCATGGGCCAATTCTATGACCGAGACCACCAAGACACCAGTGCCTAACGGCCAGGTCACCGACGCCGTTAAAGGAAACTGGGTTGATACCATCGCCCCCGGCTGGGCCCGGCCCTATTTGCGCCTTTCGCGGGCGGATCGCCCTGTTGGGACTTGGCTGCTGCTTATCCCGTGTTGGTGGGGGGCGTTGCTGGCGGCGGCCCATCAGGGACGTTTTGGTTTGGCTGAGCTGTGGGTGATGCTGGGGTGTGCCATTGGTGCGTGGCTGATGCGCGGGGCGGGTTGTACATGGAACGACATCACCGATCGCAAGTTTGATGCACAGGTTGAACGTACCCGAACACGCCCAATTCCCGCCGGACAGGTCAGTGTTCGCATGGCCGGGTTGTGGCTGGGGCTGCAAATGTTGCTGGCGCTGACCATTCTTTTGACCTTTCACAGGGCGGCGGTGATGTTGGGGGTTGGATCACTGGCACTGGTCGCAATTTACCCGTTTGCCAAGCGTTTTACCTGGTGGCCACAGGCCTTTTTGGGCCTTGCGTTCAACTGGGGTGCGCTGTTGGCATGGGCGGCGGTGACGGGTGGTTTACACTGGGCCGCGGTTGCCCTGTTTGGCGCCGGCATTGCATGGACCCTGTTTTATGACACCATCTATGCCCATCAGGATAAAGACGATGATGCGCTGATCGGGGTGAAATCCACCGCCCGCCTGTTCGGCAACAAGACCCACATCTGGCTGCGAGGGTTTATGATGATCGCGGTGGCCCTTATGGCGGGCGCAATCATTTTGGCCCTGCTGGATAGCAAGAACGTTCTTGCTCTTGCCGTTGCACTGGGCGGGCCATGGGCGTTTGGCTGGCATCTGGCCTGGCAAAACAGAACGTTGAAGATGGACGATGTGCAAAATTGCCTGCGACTTTTCCGCTCAAACCGCAACGCCGGGCTGATCCCCGCGCTGTTTTTCGCCGCATCCCTATTCCTTTGATTGCAGCCCGGCGCTGCAATGCCTAAGAAACGTAATATGAATAGCCGTAACCATACCGGAACCCTTTGATGCGTTTTGCACGATTTCTGCCCGCATTTCTTGCGCTGGTGACGGGGGGCATCTTTGCGCTGTTGGCTGCAATGTTGGCCGTCACCACGATTGAAGCCCGTTCAAAGGCCGACGTGGCGCGGGTGCTGGACCTGAATGCCCATCAGTGGGCCGATGTTGATGTAAACGGATTACAGGTTATCCTTGGCGGTTTCGCCCCGGATGAAGCCACCAGATTTCGGGCCCTGCGCGTTGCCGGTGGTGTGGTCGATTCGTCCCGCCTGATTGATATGATGAATGTTCAGGACCGTGCCCCGATTAAACCACCACGGTTTTCAGTTGAAATTTTGCGTAACGACGAAGGTATTTCACTGATTGGCCTGATCCCCGCAGCGATGGACCGTGAAACTGTGGTGAATTCCATCCGCGATATCGCGGGCGATACAGCAGTAACCGATTTTCTGGATACAGCAGACTACGCCGCACCACCGGGTTGGGACAATGCACTGGCCTATGGGTTGTCAGCGCTTGCAATATTGCCACGATCAAAAATTTCAATTGCGGCTGATCGGGTTGAACTGAAAGCGATTAGCGACAGCGTTGAGGAAAAGCGGCGGCTTGAAACCCAGCTTTCGCGCACCACCCCAAAGGGCCTGATTGTTGCGATGGCCATCACTGCGCCACGCCCGGTTATAACGCCCTATACGCTGCGTTTTATTATTGATGCTGAAGGGCCGCGGTTTGATGCCTGTTCAACCTCCACCCCGGCCGGGGTCAACCGCATACTGGCCGCCGCCCGCAAGGCGGGAATGCGCGGCAAAGCCAGTTGTACAATCGGCTTGGGTGTTCCAAGCCCAAAATGGGACGACGCCGTTGCAACAGCCATTGGCAGACTGGCCGAAATGGGCGGTGGATCCGTTACGTTTAGTGACGCCGATGTCACACTGATTGCCGATGAGACCACCGCCCAAAGCAAATTTGACCGCATTGTTGGCGAACTGGACGCGGCCCTGCCGGATGCCTTTTCCCTACACGCCGTTCTGCCGGAACCGGTTGTAATTGACGGCACCGGGGAAGGTGACGGCCCCCCCGAATTTATCGCCACGAAAAGCCCGGAAGGTGATGTTCGCCTGCGTGGCCGCATTCCGAATGAACGCACCAGAATTGCCACCGAAGTATTCGCACAGGCCCAATTCGGTAGCCGGGCCATTAGCAGCGCAATGCGTGTTGACGAAAAATTACCCCTTGGCTGGTCCAACCGGGTGCTTGCGTCACTTGAAGCACTGGCACTACTGAACAGCGGTATGATTGTTACCCAGCCAGATGTCGTGGACATACGTGGCATCACAGGAAACCCGGACGCCAGGGCGGAAATATCCCGGATTTTATCCGAAAAACTGGGCGAAGCTAAAGATTTCCGTATTTCCGTAACCTACGAAGAAACGCTGGACCCCCTTGCCAACATCCCGACACCAGAAGAATGCGTTGCACAAATTGGAAAAATTCTGACGGTTCAGCAAATCACCTTTGCCCCCAGCTCAGCCAATATTGACGAAGTGGCCCGGGCCTCAATTGATAATATCGCAGAGATTATGAAAGACTGTCAGGACGTGGTGATGGAGGTCGGCGGCCACACCGACAGCCAGGGCCGCGAAACCATGAATCAGGGCCTTAGCCAGTCACGCGCCGAGGCTGTATTAAACGCCCTGCTGGCGCGCCGCATCCTGACATCAAACCTGACGGCAAAAGGGTACGGCGAAACAAAACCAATCGCAGACAACGGTACCGAAGAAGGCCGCGAAGCCAACCGTCGCATTGAATTCAGGCTGATTTCTGCAGAAGAACTCGCAAAAATGAATGCCCCCGCCGATCCTGATGTTCAGGATACCACCGACCAGTCAGAGCAAACCACCCAATCAGAGGTTCAGGATGAACAGAACTGAGTTTATCATCGCCACCGCCATCGTCCTGTTTGTGGCATTTATTCTTGGCTGGTTTTCCCACTGGCTGGTGAACCGGTTCATGCGGGTCGCGCAGTCCGAAATGGGTGAGCTGGATAAAATGGCCCAGCAATTGCACGAAGCCGAAGAAGAGCGCGATCAGGCCGTGGCCTATTACCAACAGCGCGAATCCGAGGCCAGCAACCAACAGGCCCAGACAGAGGCAGAACTGCGCGCCGCAATGGACGGATTGCGCGATGCGCGACAGGAAACCGAAGAACTGCGCGCCTATGTGGAACGGATAAGCAAAGGCTAGCTGGCCGTTACCAGCGCTTTAGCGCATCTTCGTCTTCGTCTTTCGCAGCCACCCATTCTTCGCCGTCCGTTGTGATTTCTTTTTTCCAGAACGGGGCGCGGGATTTCAGATAATCCATCAAAAATTCGGCCGCTTCAAACGCGCCGACCCGGTGGGGTGCGGCCGTTGCAACCATCATAATCTGTTCACCCGGCACCAGTTTCCCATAGCGGTGAATGATCAGGCTTGCACTAAGATCCCAGCGATCAACCGCCTGGGCTTCGATCTGTTC
>DAOURA010000144.1 GCA_030625325.1 Marinosulfonomonas sp. | reverse complement strand
GCGCCCCACAGCCTGCGCGCGGTTGATCAGGGTGAACTGGCGCAGCTATGCCAATTGCACGCCGGGCTGGAAAAAACCGCACCGATCCACATTCATGTGGCCGAACAATTGCCCGAGGTCAAGGCATCCATCGCCCACAATGGCCGCCGCCCGGTTGAGGCATTGTTTGATCAGGCTGACGTAAACGAACGCTGGTGCCTGATCCATGCCACCCACATGAACGCGCAAGAAACCCAAATGGTGGCCCGCGCCGGCGCAACCGTGGGCTTGTGCCCTTTGACCGAGGCCAATCTGGGGGACGGAATATTCAACGGGGCCGAATATGTGAAGGCAGGCGGGCATTTTGGTATTGGATCAGATTCAAACGTGAACTGTGATCCGTTCGCTGAACTGGCGATGCTGGAATACAGCCAGCGTTTGTTGCACCATCAGCGCACGGTTATGGCGTCAGATGCACAGCCCCATAACGCAACCAGCCTGTTGGCGCAGGCGGCAACCGGGGGTGGGCGTGCCACAGGGCGTAACATGGGGAAAATTGCGCCGGGCTATGCGGCGGATTTCTTTGAAATGACGGGCGCACCGGGCAATGACGGGCGACACCTGCCCCTGAACAGTCTGCTGGATTATCGCATGTTTACCCAAAATCCCCGCATGGTCGGGGATGTGGTTGTTGCCGGGCGTCTGGTCCTGAACGCCGGGCACCACCCGTGCGAGGCAGAGATCAATCAGGCCTTTGACAAAACCATGGCCGGGCTGTGTCGCGAAATCTGATATCGGCGGACAAATGCTGGCGGATTAGCAACTGAAAACATTAAAGATTTACACGAATAAGGGCATTGCACTAAGCTGGTCGTTGAAAAACAGCAGGTGAGTTGGGTATTTGATTATATTAGCACGTAAGGGGGCGGGCCTGTGATGCCCCGGCTGTTACACAAAATCCAACCGCGGATTGTTGCCCTTGGGGCGATGCTTGTACTGGTCTTAATGGTCGGTTTTGGCATGATGGTTCGCAGTCATACCCTTGGGCATGACACGTTCGGTTTGGCTGGTCAGCTGGCCTATGACATTGCCGGCGTTCCCCATACTGCAAAGGAATTGCTGACCGGCAAGGATCAGATGCTGGCAACCGACGGGGACACGCGGTTTAGCGGTATGTCCGGCTGGACCCGCCATGACCCTGCGGCCCTTGCCGGGGTGGGCGGGTATTTGCTGATCAGTCGGTTTGACGGGGATATCAGGCGCTATGTGGCGGAACTTTACGATGTTTCAACCGCCAAAAGGGTTCGCACCTGGGCCCCGGATTTTGGAGATATTTTTGATGGGCTGGTGCTGGATGCATCCTATGGGATTAGCAATTCGATCAAAAACAACAAATTCCGCATCATCCATCCGGTTTTGTTTGAAAATGGTGATTTACTGATCAAAGACCACGACACGCCGGTGGCGCGGGTGAATTGGTGTGGTGAACGGGTTTGGGCGACCCCCGGCGCGTTCCACCATTCAAGCGAGCAGGGGCTGGATGACACATTGTGGGTTTCCGGCCTGAACCGGCCAAGCCATGTGGACATGCGCAACAGCGAATTTCACGACGATGCGCTGGTGCAATTGTCGGGTGACGGGCAGGTTCTGGCGTCCTATTCCGTTGCCAAGATTTTGATTGATAATAACCATCTGGCGCAATTGATCGGCATGACATTTGAAGATGATCCCGACCCCCTGCACCTGAATGATATTGAGCCCGTATTGGAAGACGGCCCATACTGGAAAAAGGGCGATGTGTTTGCCAGCCTGCGCCACAAATCGATGCTGTTTCAGTTTCGCCCGTCAACCGGAAAAATCATCTGGATGCAGACCGGCCCGTGGCTGTTTCAGCATGATGTGGATATTCTGGACGACCACCGCATTGCAGTGTTCAGCAACAACATGAATCCGGACGCGATGAACCCACCGCAGGACTATAGCAACCGGGTCATTGTGTATGACTTTGCCACAGGTCAGACGTCTGACCTTCAGCTTGGGGCGTTAAAACGTGAACAGGTCCGCACCCGATCAGAGGGGCTGTTTTCCCAGCTGCCCGGTGGCGCGATGCTGGTGGAAGAAGAAAACTATGGCAGGCTTTTGCTGTTGGCGCCCGGTGGTGATGTGGCGGGTGAATTTATTAACGGTGCGGAAAACGGCAACGTCTATCGCCTGGGTTGGAGCCGCTATATCAACCGTGAACTGGGTGACAAAGTTCTGGCCGCGACCAGCGGGTCAGAATGCCGATAGAGCGCAATTTATTGAAATGATTTTAGGTGCCGATTGACACAATGAAAAAAGCAATTCTATCACCCGCCGAGGCATCTTTTTACCCCTGCAACATTGTTGAGATCAGTGTGCAAAGCGGGCGTTCTGTCAAAAAGGGTGACATTCTGGCTGTTTTTGCGGCCACGACCGGAAACACAACAAAAAGCCTGCGTGCCCCATTTGACGGGGACGTGGCGGACGTGTTTTGCATAGTGGGTCAGCGTCTGGCATCGCGCGAACGGATATTGGCAATCACCGTGGCGCAGGAAAAACCCGCCCCGACCGCCCCCCCGACCAGCGCGCCAGAGCCCGACAAACCACCCGCGCCAAACCCAAAACCCATGCCAGAAAACCTGCAAGCCGCGCAGGATGTGTTTGATGAAACGCGCAACCCACCCAAAAAGCGCAGTCGAAAACTGGGGCTTGGGGTGATGTTGATTGTCGGGTTGGCCGGGCTTTTCGGGTACGCGGCTGGCACGGGGCAATTGCCGAACCTGAATGGCAAAAGCATTGCGGAATGTGATGCCTTTGCCGGGCATCGTCTGGACGAAACCCTTGAAGGTCCCGGCGTGGCATTTGGCCGGTTGGTGGACCATAAGGGTGACGCAATCGCCGCCTGTCTGACAGCATCCAAAAGCGGGCAGGGGCGGCAGTATTTTCAACTTGGCCGGGCCTATCTGGCGGATGGTCAGAATGAATTGGGGGTCTCGTTTTATGAAAAGGCCCGCGACAAAGGGCATATCACGGCAAAATACTGGCTGGCGGAATTTCATCGTAGGGGGCGATACGGCGTTGAGAAAAACCCGGTTCTGGGGCTGAAAATGCACAAGGAAAACGCCGCCGCCGGGTATATCCCGTCTGTTTTTGATGCAGGTGTCTTGAGCCAGAAAAATTTTGGTGGGCTAAGCACCAATTACGCCGTTTCCTACCGCTATCTTTTGCGGGCGAATGGCGCCGAATATGGCCCGTCCTATTATGAATTGGCGCGGCTTTATCAAAAGGGGCTGGGTGTTGAAAAAAACAATTCCCGCGCTATTGCCCTGTACCGGGATGCATTGGAAAAATCGACCTATCAGACTGATAATACCCGAAAAAATCTGGCCCTGACGATGTTGGATCAGCAAAGCTGGTATTATGATTATGTGCCCGTGCGCCTGACCAGCCAAAGCCAGGAAAACCGCCTTGCCACGCGTCTGGCCGCAGCCAAAGACCAAATCACTTCGGCGTTGGAACTGTTAAAGTCGCGCCTTCGCGATGGTGACCCAAAAACATACGAAGATTACCTTAGGGCATTGATGCCCATCACGGCGTCCTGGTTGTTTGATTTTGGCAAGGCTGGGGACGGCCGGTTTCAGATGAACCCGGCTGTGCAGGGCTTTGAGATTAATGTTTTACGTGAAATGCAGCAGGCCATTTTTATGGGGCTGAGGGCGGAAAACCCGGATAAGACATCGCAAACGGACGTGTCGGGTTATATGCTGAGCACGGTATTCAGGATGAAGTCATTTGTTGAGGGACGCCGCGAAATGGACGACAGACTGGCGACTTTGCGACAGTTTATTGAGTGGAAAGAACCGCGTGTTGCAAAGGGTGAAAAACCGCGTGATTGTATTGATCGCACCGGATCATGGGCGGACGGTGTGTATAAAATAAGCCTTAAAAATCAATGCTCCCATGATGTTATCGTCGATATTCAATTAAAGATCACCTATAAATCCAACTACGCACCGCAAACCAAGGCCACCCGAAATAAGGTGATTTCCCCCGGTATGACCGCGCGCTTTTCCCTGCGCAGCAACCATAGCGGCGGTGGGGCAACCGGCAGTACCCCAATGGGGGTTTGCTATAAGGCTGATGGGTTTGAAAAGGCCCCGACATTTTTGGCTGGTGGGACCTATAAATGTGGTAGCGCGTCCAAAAAATACCGCGACCTGTTGGCTGAATATAACGAGGTGCTGGATGGAATGGGAAAATAACGATCAGGCGATGTCATTCTTTAGGAAATTGCGCACGCTGTCACAAAACGATGCATCTGCTTGAAACCCTAGGGCCAGTGCCTTTTGGGGTGCGAAATACCCGCGCCAGCCTGTTACGATCTTTTCAATTGTGCGATCGCTTTCCCAAGTGATCCGGGCGGCGGCGTCGGGTCCTGCCACATCTGTCATTGCGGCGATCATTTCACCGATTGTGTCGGTGCGACCGGGCAGGTTGATGTTGCGGTTATAACCAAAAACATCGGCCGGAACTGTGGCGGCGTGGATCAAGTTTTCAACCACAGTTCGGGGGCTGGTGTGCCAAACGGCGAAATCGCGTGATACCGGGCAATTTGATGTATCGCCTTGTAATGTATCGCGAAAAATCGATGACATAAACGATGAGGCGGCCGCATTTGGTTTACCGGGGCGGATGGTGACGGTTGGCAGGCGCAGGCCGCGCCCGTCGATCAGACCGCGGCGCGAATAATCCTGTAAAAGCAATTCACCAACGGCTTTTTGGGTGCCGTAGGACGACTGCGGATTAAGCTCAATCCCATCGATGACTTCGTGTGGGGCCTCACCGCCATGCACGGCGACGGAAGAAGCAAAGATCACCATTGGCGCGCGCCCTGTTGTTTGCCCCTGACGGCGGGCGGCGTTCAAAATATTCAGCGTGCCATCCAGATTGATGCGCATCCCCAGATCAAGATCGGCCTCTGCCGCGCCCGACACCACCGCCGCCAGATGATAGATAATGTCAGGCTGATCAGCCATCAACGCGGCGACATCCGCTTCCCGGCTGATGTCGCCAACCACCCGATTTATCGGAAATGGTGCGGTGAATTCGCGAGGTTGCTGAATATCGCCTAGGGTTATGCCGCTGATTTTACGGCCACCAACAGAACCTGTCTCGCCAAACCGGCGCGCCAGTTTTTGGCCAATAAAGCCGCCACCACCCGTGATCAGAATTCGCATGGTTTAGACCGCCTTTGTGATATTTACCGGATCGCCCAGTCATTAACATGCTTTCATTCTGGCGGCGTTTGCAAGGTGGTGGCTTTGAATGTCAGTCCGGGGCGTGCAGCGAGTATTTGCAAAAATTTTCTGTCTGTTCGGCCTGTATCAGGATATTCAGGTCTAAAGACCATTGGCTGCCCGCCCGGGCAGGAGGAGCATGACTATGGACGGCAAGAAACTGCGCGCAAACGGGAAATTCAGATCACAGGAATGGTTTGACAACCCGAACAACCCGGCAATGACCGCGCTGTATGTTGAGCGCTATCAAAATCAGGAATACACTCGCGATGAATTGCAGGCCGGGCGCCCGGTGATCGGGATTGCGCAGACCGGTTCGGATTTATCGCCTTGCAACAAAATTCACGTTTTTCTGATGGACAGGATCAAAGCGGGCATTCGTGAAGCTGGCGGTATTCCGATGGAATTCCCGGTGCATCCAATTCAGGAAACCGGCAAACGCCCAACAGCCGCGCTTGACCGAAATCTTTCATATCTGGGACTGGTTGAAGTTCTTCACGGCTATCCGATTGACGGGGTCGTGCTGACCACAGGCTGTGACAAAACCACACCGGCAATGTTGATGGGGGCGGCCACGGTGGATTTGCCGGCGATTGCCCTGTCAGGTGGGCCAATGCTGGATGGCTGGTGGAATGGTGAACTGGCCGGGTCCGGCATGGTGATCTGGGAAGGGCGGCGGTTACTGGCGGAAGGGGTGATTGACTACGAAGAATTCATGGACAGGGTTTGTGCCTCTGCGCCATCGCTGGGCCATTGCAACACGATGGGCACCGCCAGCACGATGAATTCACT
>DAOURA010000040.1 GCA_030625325.1 Marinosulfonomonas sp. | reverse complement strand
ATCAGGTCTGTCAGGATATGCAGGTCCCGGTTCTGGGCGTGGGCCGGGCGCAGGCCGGTGGCTGCAAAAATCGCCCGCTTGCCGCCGCTCAGGGATGTCCACAGCATTTGCCACATGATGGGCAGGCTGGGCACCGTGGTCAGATAAACCCCACCTTTGGCCAATATGCCCCGGCATTGGGAAAACGTGCTTTTGCCAACCGTGTCGAAAATAATGTCATAGCGGGTATCGCCGCTGGTGAAATCCTGTTGATTGTAATCAATCACCACACCGGCACCGAGGGATTTAACCAGTTCGCCATTATTGGCGCTGCATACCCCGGTGACCTCGGCCCCAAAGTGACGGGCCAGTTGCACCGCAAATGTCCCGATTGATCCGGCAGCCCCGATGATCAGCACCTTTTGACCCGGTTCGATGCGGGCATTGTCGCGCAAAAACGGCAATGCCGTCAGCGCACCATTACAAATGGCTGCACTTTGCCCAAAGGTCAGGTTGGCCGGCATTTTTGACACCGCCCCATCCGCTGGCAAGCAGATAAATTCGCCGTGCGCGCCACATCCGTTTGCCGGGGCGCCAAAAAACCTGTCCCCGACGGCAAAGCCCGTGACATCCTTGCCAATGGCCACCACTTTGCCGGCCAGCTCAGTGCCCAGAACTTTGTTTCTGGGGCTGAAGAACCCGGTAAAAGGGCGCGCAAACAATGGCCGACCGCTGCGAAATACGCAGTCCACCGGGGTAACAGTTGATGCGTGGATTTTGATCAGCACCTCATTGTCGGCCGGGGTTGGGGTTGGCAGGTCGCGCAGTTCAAGAACATCTGCGGATCCGTAGCGTGCGTAAACGATGGCCTTCATTTGGCAATACTCCGTTGGGCGGGGCCCATGGCCCCGGTATTCAGGTTTTAAAATTGGTTGTTTGGTTTGTTAGTCGGGGGCGCCGTCGGGTTGAAAGGAAAACACGTCTTCCAGCGGGGCGCCAAACACGTGGGCGATCTGAAAGGCGACCTCAAGCGACGGGGAATAATGGGCCTTTTCAATTGCGACGATGGTCTGGCGCGTTACCCCAACCTTTTCGCCCAGTTGTTTTTGCGTCATTTCATCATGATCAAACCGCAGCCTGCGAATGTTGTTGCTGATCCGGCGTTTGGCCATCTTCAAAACCCCCGCCGGTAAAAGAACAATTTGACGATGTCGCCGATGATGCTGCCGAAAAACATTGATGCGGTGACCCCAAAGAACACCATGTGCGGTGCGCTTCCAAGGGCAAGGGCCGCCATTGAGGCCACGTAGCCAACTGAGAATGCGATCAAAAAGCCCTGCATGCCTTTTTGCTCAATCTGTTTGTCACGCTCATCCGCTTCGAATTCGGCGCTTTCGCGGGTGATGATAGCGTTTATGATTGCAAATATTACCTGCAACAGGATGTTCGCAGCGATGCTGATGAAGATCAGCGCAATGATCGATTTACCCATGACGACGCTGGCATCCGCCCCGTCAAAGCGCCCGTCCTGTGACAGCCCGAATATGTAGTTGCTGAAAAATCCAATGACGATCAGCGCACTGAATATGGAGACATAAATTTTCTTTTCCTGATAGGGCATGGTCAGTCTTTCGTGTCTGGTTGTTGGTACATGTAGTCATATAAGTTGGACTGTATGTAAGAAAAACTGGATATCATGTCAAGAAAATTTGACACGGTGTCCGATATTTTTGCTATCACGCTGAATTGGTTGTGGTTTTTTGGGGGCGGAAATGGGCGCTTAGTGACCTGATGGGGAATCAACGGGTCGTTGGATAAAGGTGTGCTTTGGGAAATATTTTGGCGCCTCAAAATGAAGTAGAGACAGCCCACACAAGTGTTTATTATCTCTTCTTAGACTGAAAAGTTTCTCAAAAACTCATTTACGTCTTCATCGGCTTGTATGTCAGATAGGGTTTGAATGAATTTTATTCCCGCTCCACAAATCTTTTTTGTTTCCTCGTCGCGATGAAATACATTCCGCAGCTCCTGTAGATATCGGGTTTCAGGAATTTCGAAATTATATCCGGATTTATTGAAACATGAGTACAGCGCATGTGCGCCAAAATCGGAAAGAAAAAAGCACTTCTTTTTTTGTTTTTTCTCAAATGAAATAGAGAATGGATTAATAGCACTTAGTTTTTTTGCTTCCGGGTGGAGTGGGTTTTTTCGAACTTTTTTAATATAACTTAAGAGTGCACTATAGTCATGATTGCGCTCTTCAAAAATTATGGAAACAGACTCTGGTCCGATGTTTTCTTCGATTAAGAAGCCACAAAGTTTTTGTTGTAGAATTTATTACTGTCTTGACCTATTTGAGGCGCATAACTTCCCAAAGTCAGCTTGTTCGAAACAACTCCGAACATTCGCACTCTCATTTTAGCAATTTGCCTGCCACAGTATACTTTTTGTGCATGTTTCAGATTTGTTGCATGCGCCTTCTTAGCTCCGATGTGAGTGAGGATTTTGTCAATTTCCTCCTCTATCTCTGCTGTCAAACTATTCGGTACTATTGTTGCGCAAAGCGTCAAGTATTGCGAAGCGCCGGGGGAGTTGGCTGAGCGGACATTTTTGATGCCAGAGTCACCACTTTCGTCAATATAGACTGTATATGATTGTTTTCGCACTGCTACTTTCGCGACCTTACCAGCCCGACAATATCATAGGTCTTTTCCAAAATGGGCTGGGCCACTGCCTCGGCCCGCTCGGCCCCCTTGGCCAATAGGCGGTCAATTTCTGCCGGGTCGTCCATAAGGCGGGACATTTCGTCAGATATGGGTGCCAGTTTTGCCACCGCCAGATCGGCCAGCGCCGGTTTGAAACGGCCCCAGCCGGCACCGGCATATTCGGTTATCACCGCCTCGGGGGTGGTGTCGGACAGGCCGGCGTAAATATCCACCAGATTGCGGGCCTCAACCCGGCCTTTCAGGGCCTCCAGATTATCGGGCAGGGCCTCGGGGTCGGTGCGGGCCTTTTTGAATTTTTTGGCAATGGTGGCGGCATCGTCGGTCATGTTGATGCGCTCCATATCGCTTTCACCCGACTTTGACATTTTCTTTGATCCGTCGCGCAGGTTCATCACCCGGGTGGCCGGGCCTTCGATCACCGGTTCGGTCATCGGGAAAAAATCAACCTTATAGTCGTGGTTGAACTTGGCGGCGATGTCGCGGGTCAGTTCCACATGCTGTTTCTGGTCTTCCCCCACAGGGACGTGGGTTGCGTGATGCACCAGAATATCGGCAGCCATTAGCGACGGATAGGCATACAGACCAAGGGATACCTTTTCGGCGTTCTTACCGGCCTTGTCCTTGAACTGGGTCATCCGGTTCATCCAGCCAACACGCGCCACACAGTTGAATATCCAGCCCAGTTCGGCATGCGCCGGGACCTGTGATTGGTTGAACAGGGTCGATGTGTCCGGGTTGATACCGGATGCCAGCATCGCAGCCGCAGTTTCACGCGTGGCATGGCGTAAATCGGCGGGATCCTGCCAGACGGTGATCGCGTGTAAATCCACCACGCAATAGGTGGTTTCAAAATCGGGGCCCTGCATGTCGACCCAACGCTTGATCGCCCCCAGATAGTTGCCAAGTGTCAGCCCGCCTGAAGGTTTGATCCCCGAAAAGACCCGTGGGGTGTGTTCCACTTTTGACATTGTGTTTTCTCCGTCTGGATTTATCTGTCGCGCTCGCTTACCCATGCAGCCATCGCCCGTCAAGGAAAGGACCGACATGACCCACCCGCAGGATGAACTGCCGTTCAACCCATTACCCCCTGTCGTGGTGGCGCTTGCGCTGCTGATATTGGGGATTGAACTGGTGTTTCAGGCCGGGTCTCGCGGGCTGTTGGGGGGCGCTGAAGGCGTTGGCTGGCGCCTTGGGGCGATGCGTACCTATGCGTTTTCCGGCCCGGTGCTGGACTGGATGATTGAAACCGGGCGCTTTCCGCTGGAACATATGAAACGCTTTGTGACCTATCCGTTTATCCACGTCAGCTTTACCCATACGCTGATGGTGCTGGTGTTTCTGCTGGCCCTTGGCAAAATGGTTGGCGAAATATTTGGCACCATCGCGGTGTTACTGATCTTCTTTTTGTCCGCCGCGGTCGGTGCGCTGGCCTACGGGGTGTTTTTGAATGACCCATCGCCGGTGGTTGGCGGTTATCCGGCCGTTTATGGGCTGATCGGGTCTTATACGTTCATGCTCTGGGTCAGCCTGACAGGCACCGGCAACACCCAATACCGGGCTTTTACCCTGATCGGATTTCTGATGGGCCTGCAACTGGTGTTCGGCCTGCTGTTTGGATCCAACAAGGACTGGCTGGCAGACATATTCGGCTTTGCCACTGGGTTCGGCGTGTCGATCCTGATGGTTCCCGGTACATGGGCCCGTATTAAGGGCAAACTGCGCGGACGCTAAAAAAGGACACTCTGACGTGCCCCATTGGTTTGAACGAATATTGAATTTCTTGGTGCCTTTTGGGCCGGTGCTTAGGGCTGGTCAGGAAATTCCGAAATATCAACATTTGCGGCGGGTCCTGACCTATTCGATCCCGACGACTTTTTTCGCTTTTTGGATATTCAGTTTTCTCCCATTTGTGGGGGGATTTGTTTACATGCTCGTGCTCGTCCCATTGTCGGCAGCAATGCAAATTGGGGTAGATGGCCCAACAGACAAGGCGGCCCGAGCACGCGTGTTCCTGCTTTATTACACTGTTATCCTGATAGGATTTGGCAGCATCTGGTCGTTTATTGGCCATACCGTTCTGGCAGAAAGTGTCGCCAAAAGTATCGGCTGGCAAACCGGCAGCCCTTTTCAGACAGAGTTGGCGTTTTATACCTTAGGATCAGGGGTCGCAGGCATAATGGCGGTCTGGCTGCGCGGCCATCTGATAACTGCCCTGGTGATTTCAAAGTCGATTTTCTTATATGGTGCAGCTTATGTGCATGTTCATGATGCGATAGCGAATGCAAATTATTCTCCGCTGAATATCGGCACGCCACTGGTCGGCGATATCATATATCCGACTTTGTTGTTGGCGTTGCTTTGGATATCCGGGTTGCTATCCACGAAAAGCTGACAGTGCTATTATTGCCGTCTGCTATATCTGTGCCACCGGAGAATTGTGAATTTCTCTGGAAGCTTGAACCAGTTGCACGATCTTGGATCGCGCATTAAGTTTTGAGGACTTAGGGCAAGTTATTACAAATTGCGGGGATAATGATGAACAACACAGCAGCAACAGACCAAACAGCAGTTAGTGTGCGAGTCAAAATTGCGGGCCTTTGGACGGCTCTTTTATTTGTTTTTGCCTACGTTGATATTTTTGCCCTGTTCCGGGCCGATATCATCAATGATGTTCTTGCCGGTAAGGTTCACGTATTTGAAGTAAGCCAAACATTCCTGTTTTATACCACGCTCTATGTCACCATCCCCAGCCTGATGATTTTTCTGTCGCTGGCTCTGGCACCCAAAATCAACCGCCTCGCCAATATTGTGGTGGCGGTGGTGTTTGCGGTGACAATTGCTGGCGGCATGGTCGGCGAAACCTGGATCTATTACCTTTTCGGAAGTGTGGTCGAACTTGTGCTGCTTGGCATAATCGTGTGGTACGCGTGGCAAACTCGACGGGGCGCATAAGACCGCTGGTCGCTAGCGCTTAATTGCGCCGCGCAATTCCGACAGGCGCACTGCCCCGACAACTTGTCCAATGATGAAATAACTAACCACCCCGGCCCCCACCAGTGCCATCAACGCCGGGTAGCGCCAGCCATGCATGGCAAATATTGGCTCCAGAAAATAATTCACTGCCAACAACACGCCGCCCATCCCAAGCGAAGCCAGTGCAATGCGCCAGCTGCGCCCAATAAAGCGTGTGTCAAACCGCGCCGTTTCCCCCATGCCCCGCGATCCGCGCCACAACAAAATTACCATGCCCCAGCCCGCCAGCGTGGTGCCAATGGCCGACGCCAGATAGCCGATAAACGGTGCCAGACCAATGGCCACAAGCGCGTTGATCACCATTGCGACCAGCGCGTATTTAAACGGTGTGCGCGTGTCTTCGCGGGCGAAATACAAAGGTTGCAACACCTTTTGCATCACAAACGACGGCAGCCCAAAACCATATATCGCCACCACCAGTGCCGTGGCGGCTGCATCCTCAGCCCCAAATCGTCCGCGTTCAAACAACACCGACACCAAAGGCCCCGGTATCACAATCAGCGCCACCGCCGCTGGCAGGGTCAACAGTAACGCAAATTCCCCGGCCCGGTTCATCGCGTCGCGCCCGCCGCCATCATCCCCGGCCTGCAACCTGCGGGACAGATCGGGCAGTAACACCACGCCAATGGCAATCGCCACCACCCCAAGGGGCAGCTGATACAGCCGATCCGCCAAATTCAGATACTGGATCGAACCTTCGAAAAAGCTGGCAACTTGCCGCCCCACCAGCAGGTTCACCTGCACCACGCCCCCCGCCAACGCCGCAGGCGCGGCAATGATGGCAAGGCGCTTTAGCTCGGGCGTCATGCGCGGGCGTCGCGGGATAAGGCGATAACCTGCGCGCGCCGCCGCCAACCAGACCAGCGCCAGTTGTGCAACCCCGCCCACCGGCACCGCCCAAACCAAGGCGCGTGCGATATCGGCCCCTGCCCAAGCTGCGCCCAGCATTGCGCCCGACAGGATGATGTTTAGCAACACAGGTGCTGCGGCCGCTGCGCCAAAACGCCCGGTCGCGTTCAAGACGCCCGACAGCAATGCCGCCAGCGAAATGAACAGAATATAGGGGAAAACGATGCGCCCGTAATCCACCGCCAGATCAAAGCGCCCGTCACCAACAAAACCGCTGGCCATCGCCCAGACCAGCCACGGCATAAAGACTTGCGCCAGAACCGTCAGCGCAATCAGGATCGTCGCCAGCCCGGACAGGGCGTCGTGCGCGAAATCAACCGGGTTATCACCGCTTTCTACCTTTTTGGAAAACAGCGGGATGAACGCCATGTTAAACGCGCCCTCGGCAAAAAACCTCCGAAACATGTTGGGCAGGGAAAAGGCGACCACAAAGGCCTCGGCCACGGGACCGGCCCCCAGATAGGCAGCAATCAGAATGTCCCGGACAAAACCCATGACACGGCTGGCCATGGTCCAGACGCCCACGGTCATAAACCCCTTTATCAGCCGGGTACGCCCCATTACACGCGTGCCCTTTTGGCGCCCAGTTCAATGGCCTCACCCAGTTTCTTTTTCAGTGTGTCCTGACGTTCCTTTGAATGGAATTTCACCCCGACCATGTCCTTTACATAAAACGTATCCACCACCTGTTCGCCGTAGGTGGCGATCACGGCAGAGGCAATATAAACATGGCTATCGGCCAAAGTGCGGGTCAGGTCAAACAACAGGCCGGGGCGGTCGCGGGTGTCGACCTCAATTATCGTGTAAATTTCGCTGCCTTCGTTGTCGAACATGATCGTTGTGGGCACCTTAAAGGCGCGTTCGCGTTTCTTGATCTTGTCGCGGTCTTTCAGGGCATCGCGTGCTACCACTTCGCCCTTCAGGGTTTTGGTAATCATGTTTCGCAGGCGGGTGTGGCGGGATGTTTCATAGGGGTGGCCACTGGCGTCCTGCACCCAGAACACAGCCGTGGCATAGCCGTCTTTTGACGTATAGGTGCGCGCATCCACCACGTTGGCGCCCACCAGCGCCAGCGCCCCTGCAAGGCGTGAAAACAGCCCCGGATGGTCGGCGATGGTAAAGCAAACGCGGGTTGCGTCGCGGTCTTCGTCGGGGAACAGATCAATCATGAACTGATCATGATCCATACCACGCAGCAAACCGGCAATTACCACATGGGCGGCTGTTGGCAGGCCTTGCCAATAGGGGGCGTAATGGCGTGCGGTTTCTGCACGCAGGTCTTTTTTGTCCCAGTTTGTCAGTGCATTGCGCAGGGCGCGTTTGGCCGCATCTGCCCCCGCCTTGGCGTTAATTTCTTCCAGCCCGGTGTCCAGCGCATCAGAAGTGGCACCATAAAGGTTGCGGATCAACACCGCCTTCCAGTTGTTCCATGTGGTCGGGCCAACCCCGCGAATGTCACACACCGTCAGCACCGTCAAAAGATCTAGGCGTTCGTGGGTTTTGACGGCCTTGGCAAAGTCACGCACCGTGCGCGGGTCGGAAATATCGCGCTTTTGCGCCACATCCGACATCAACAGATGATTGCGCACAAGCCATTCAACGGTTTTGCATTCCTTGGGTTTCAACCCCAGTCGCGGGGCCACTTTACGCGCAATTTTGGCCCCCAGCACTGAATGATCTTCGATCTGGCCCTTGCCAATATCATGGACCAGCAGGGCCACATACAAAACCCTGCGGTTCACCCCGGATTTTAGAATGCCGCTGGCAATTGGCAGTTCTTCGACCAGTTCGCCCCGTTCAATCTGCGCCAGCGTTGATATGCACTGAATGGTGTGTTCATCCACGGTGTAGGAATGATACATATTGAACTGCATCATCGCGACGATCGGTTCAAATTCCGGGATAAACGCCGATAGCAGACCCAGTTCATTTATCCGGCGCAGGGCGCGTTCCGGGTTGCCGTGTTTCAACATCAGGCCCAGAAATATTTGCGCCGCTTGTGGGTCATTGCGCATATCATTGTCGATCAGGTCCAGATTGGCCGCAATCAGGCGCATGGCGTCAGGGTGCAGCAAATAACCGGTGCGCAGGGCTTCTTCGAAAATATGCAACAGGTTCAGTTTGTCCTTTAGGAACCGCTTGTCACTGGTGATGCTCAGGCGGTTTTGCACCACTTTCAGGCCCGCGCGCACCTTTTTGCGACGGCGAAAAAGCCCCACAAGGCGGGGCTCACTTTTCAGGTGGCTTGCCTCAAGTGCGGTCAGGAAAACCCGGGTTAGTTCGCCCACGTGGGTGGCGTGGCGGAAATAGTCCTGCATGAAATGTTCCACCGCCCGCCGCCCGCCGTGGTCGCGGTATCCCATGGCCTCGGCCACTTCGACCTGCATGTCAAAAGTCAGCTTGTCGGTGGGTCGGTCGGTGATCAGGTGCAAATGACAACGCATGGCCATCAAAAAACATTCGGCCGCGTCAAAATCGTCGTATTCGTCCTGGGTAAAGACCTTTAGGCGCACCAGATCGGCGGTGTCCTTGATGCCATGCAGGTATTTGTCGATCCAGAACAGCGATTGCAGATCGCGCAACCCGCCTTTGCCCTCTTTTATGTTGGGTTCAACCATATAACGCTGACCACCCTGCTTGCGGTGGCGTTCAGCGCGCTCGGCCAGCTTGGCCTCAATAAATTCGGCGCCGGTGTTGCGAAACAGGTCATGGCGCAGGGTCTTGGACAGTTCATCCGCCAGGTCGTGGTCGCCGTCCAGATACCGGTGTTCCAACAGGGCGGTGCGGATCGTGAAATCTTCGCGCCCCAGGCGGACACAGTCCTGAACCGTGCGGCTGGCGTGCCCGACCTTCAGGTGCAGATCCCACAGGATATACAGCATGCTTTCGATCACGCTTTCGGCCCATGGGGTTAGTTTGTAGGGCATCAAAAACAACAGATCCACGTCCGAATGGGGGGCCATTTCGGCGCGCCCGTATCCACCAACGGCCAGCAAGGCAAGGCGTTCGGCCTTGGTGGGGTTGGCCAGCGGGTGCAGGTGGCGGATCGTGATGTCCAGAACCGCGCGGATCACGCAATCGGTCAGATAGGCATAGGAACGGTGCGCCGCACGGGCCGATGAATGGCGGGTGCGGAATTCTTTGGCAATGGTGGCACGCCCTTTGTCGCGTGCGACCTGCAGAACCCCAACTGCGGCCTTACGAATGGCGCGGCTGTCGGGGGCATCTTTGATTGCAATCTCCAGTTGGCTGGCAACCTCGCTGGTGTCAAATATCTTGCTGGCCGGACAAATCAGATTGTCCGGCGCGCCCATGTGTGTGCCCGTCCGGGCCGGATCAGAGACCGGCACCACCGGCAAAGGACCTTGGGGCGGGGTCAATGACGACCACCTGATTTTCCTGAACCTGCGCCACGGCCAGCCCCCGTTCGTTGGTGCCATCCGCCAACAGGCGGAACACACCGTTCACGCCGACAAACCCGGCAGATTGGGTCAGTGCGCCACGGGTCAACGCGTCGTTCTGGCCCTGTGCAGCAAGCGCCCCAATGGCGGCAATACCGTCATAGGCCAACCCGGCAATCGGGTGTGGGTTGTTGCCATAGGCTGCCAGATAGCGGCTTTGAAAACTTGCACTCATCCCTGGATCGGGCAGGGCGAACCAGCCATTTTGAACCCCCGGCAGGGTCAGGGCCGTTGCTGGGATGTCCCAGCGCTGCAGGCCGATATATTGCACCTTGGCCGGGTCCAGCCCATTTTCCGGCAACAACTGCGCCAGAAACGGCAGTGCGCCGGATGTGCCGGATGTCATGAATACCGCCTGCGCCCCGTTGGAACGCGCGTCACTGGTAATTGGTGGAATGGCATCGATCACGCCCTGCTGGGACAGCTCAAACGAACTGACGCCGGTCAGGGTTGCGCCATTGGCGGTGATCGCGCGCGCAATCGCGTCACGCCCGGTTTCCTCGGCGGCGTCCTGACCATTGATGATCATGATCTTGCCCTTGCCCTGGGTAACCGAATAGCGAACCAACCGGTTGGCGGTGTTCTGAAAGGTTGGCCCCAACACAAACACATTGCCCCCGGCAACGGCGGTGTTGTTGGAAAACGACAGAATGTTCACGTTTCGGCTGGCAACTGCAACACCGGCGGCGGCGGCAGATTGTGCGAACACTGGCCCCAGAATGATTTTGGCGCCGTCATTGACCGCCTTGGTCGCAGCAGAGGCGGCTGTTTCTGCCTGCCCGCCGGTGTTATAGACGCGCAGGTCAATTTTAACCCCCTGTAAATCGGCCATCGCCAGACGGGCGGCGTTTTCAAGGCTGCTGGCAATCACGGTATCGCCCGAATTTTCCGACCCCCCCGGCACCAGCAGGGCCACGGGAATAGGTTTGCTCAGGTTAATAGTTGGGCCATTTCCCACCGCAGTGGGGTCACAGGCGGCCAAAAATATGCCAAAGAAAATGAAAGCAATACGCATCAACGCCTTGCGGGTGGTGGAAATTTGGAAAACCATGGGACGTATCCTCGTTTTGCAAGACGTAACAAACTGACGGTCAGACATTATGCAATACCAAGAACTTAGTAAACGCCACAATCGACTGGTGGACGAATGAACAGCGAAACACCGCCCCTGGCCCCTGGCCTGTATTTTGTCGCAACCCCAATCGGCAGCGCGCGCGACATCACATTGCGGGCCCTTGATATTTTGGGCAGTGCCGATGTGATTGCCGCCGAAGACACCCGAACCTTGCGCAAACTGATGAAAATTCACGATGTTGCGCTGAATGACAGGCCGGTGCTTTCCTATCATGATCACAATGGTGCAGCTGTGCGCCCGCGCCTGTTGCAGGCGTTGCGGGACGGCAAATCTGTGGCCTATGCGTCTGAGGCAGGAACCCCGATGGTCGCTGACCCCGGTTTTGTTCTGGCGCGCGAAGCCATCGCCGATGGCCTGCCTGTGACCAGTGCACCGGGACCGTCAGCGGTGATTGCGGCCCTGACCATTGCCGGGTTGCCAACGGACCGGTTTTTGTTTGCAGGATTCGCACCATCGGCCACCGGGGCGCGGCGGAAATTTTTTGGCGAACTGGCGCAAGTGCCTGCAACACTTGTGTTTTATGAAAGCCCGAAGCGCATTCATAAATCCTTAGCTGATATGGCGCTAGAACTGGGACCAGACCGTCAAGCGGCCCTGTGCCGGGAACTGACCAAGAAATTTGAAGAAGTCATTCGGGGAACCCTGAATGAACTGGGTCAGGAAACGGCGCAACGGACATTGAAAGGTGAAATTGTCGTTGTGGTTGACCGAAACCGGGCCGGGGCCAGTGATCTGGATATGGACACCGCCCTGCGACAGGCCCTGTCCAGTATGACGTTGAAAGATGCCTCTGCCCATGTGGCAGAGCAATTGAAAATTCCGCGACGCAAAGTTTATCAGGCGGCGCTAAAACTGGGAAAATGTTGAATGAGTGGCGCAGTTTCATATTACAGCGGCCTTGCCGCCGAAAAACAGGTGGCGGCCGATTATAACCGCCGCGGTTATACAACCTGCCAGCACAGGTGGCGTGGCAAGGGCGGTGAAATTGATTTGATCGCACAGGATGGTGACGGTTTCATTTTTATTGAGGTCAAGAAAGCCCGCGATTTTGCCCGTGCAGTTGAACGCCTGACCCAACGTCAGTTACAGCGGATTTATAACGCAGCATCTGAATTTCTGGGCCAGATGCCCAATGGGCTGGATACACCCGCACGTATTGACGTGGCGTTGGTGAATGGGGCTGGCTCCATAGAAATCATAGAAAACGCTTTCGGTCATTGATCCTGCCCGGTGGGTGCTCCATGTAATAGGGGACACCGACAAAAGGGGCGCGACATGCCGTTAAAAGTTGCCATTCAGATGGATCCGATCGGCCCGATCGATATTGGGGCTGACAGCACCTTTCGTATTGCGTTGGAAGCGCAGGCGCGCGGGCATGAGCTGTTTTATTACACCCCTGACAGATTATCCTTTCAAAATGGCCGGGTGATGGCGCGCGGCTGGCCGCTGGTGGTTCGCCCGGTTAAGGGGGACCATTTCAACCTTGGTGAAGAGGTAGAGGTTGATCTGGCGGACTGGGATGTCGTCTGGCTGCGTCAGGACCCGCCGTTTGATATGGGCTATATCACCAACACCCATTTGCTGGATATGATCCACCCTGACACATTGGTGGTGAATGACCCGTTCTGGGTGCGAAACTATCCCGAAAAACTGTTGGTTCTACAATTCCCGAATCTGATCCCGCCAACCACGATTGCGCGCGATCTGGTGACGATTCAGGCATTTAAAGAACTGCATAAGGACATCATTCTGAAACCGCTTTATGGTAACGGTGGCGCCGGGGTGTTCCGGCTGGGCCCGGATGATCGCAACCTTGGGTCCCTGCACGAACTGTTTAGCGCCATTAACCGCGAACCCCTGATCGCCCAAAAATTTCTACCGGATGTGTCTAATGGTGACAAAAGGATCATCATCATTGATGGTGAGCCGGTGGGGGCGATTAACCGGGTGCCAAAAGCTGGTGAGACTCGCTCAAACATGCATGTGGGCGGAAGACCCGAAAAAATAGGTCTGTCGGCGCGGGATCGGGAAATCTGTGACGCCATCGGCCCGCTTTTGCGTGAAAAGGGCCAGATATTCGTTGGGATTGATGTGATTGGTGACTTTTTGACCGAGATTAACCTGACCTCACCCACCGGCATTCAGGAACTGGACCGGTTTGACGGGACCAACGTGGCCGAAAAAATATGGATCGCGATTGAAAAACGGCGGTGTGCCTGATCATTTTTCATGCTGTCAGGGGGGGGGGCAGAATTTTCTGCGAAAATTCACCTAACAAATCACCCGAATACCCCCTGCATTACAGATAACCACCAATTGCCCGCCACATTCGATCATGTGAAATCCGCGGCTGCGCACCTCTTGTTCAAAGCGTTCGTGCCCGATTTCCAGCTCAACCCATTTGGCAGAGCGTCGCACAACCCCGCCCTTCAGAACGGACTTTGCTGAAAATATCTGTTCAATCCATCCCTCAGGATTGGCACGGGTAACAGGGGCATTCATCTGCGAACCACTTCTTTCTGGTCATTGATGCGGAAACTGACGGCCTCGGCTACATGGGGTTCAAGAACCTGATCTTTACCATCCAGATCGGCGATAGTGCGCGCCACCCGCAGCACCCGGTGATAGCCCCGCGCCGACAGCTTGAAACGCTGCGCCACCCGGACCAACAGGGCCTTGCCGGCCTGATCTGGTGTGGCGATGCGTTCCAGCACTTTTCCCTCTGCATCGGAATTCACCCGCAGGCCGTCCTTATCTGCAAACCGGCGGGCCTGAATGTCACGCGCGTCCCGCACCCTTTTGGCCACCACCGAAGATGGGTCGCCACTTTGGGGCAGATCCAGATCACTAAAGGACACCGATGGCACATCCACACGCAAATCAAACCGGTCCATCAGCGGGCCGGATATGCGGCCCATATAGTCGTCACCACAGGCAGGCACCCGTGCACAGGCGCGCGCAGGGTCAGAAAAATACCCGCATTTACAAGGGTTTGCAGCCGCGACCAGCATAAAGCGGCTGGGGTATCGCACATGGGCGTTGGCGCGTGAGACCACGATTTCCCCGGTTTCAATCGGCTGGCGCAGGGTTTCCAAAACCGCGCGGGGGAACTCGGGAAATTCATCCATAAACAGCACGCCGTTATGGGCAAGCGAAATTTCCCCCGGTTTGGCCCCCTTGCCCCCCCCGACAATCGCTGCCATCGATGCCGTGTGATGGGGCTCACGAAACGGGCGACTGCGTGAAATCCCGCCTTCGCCCAATAGCCCGGACAGGGAATGGATCATTGATGTTTCCAATGCCTCGGCCGGTGAAAGCGGTGGCAAAATTCCCGGCAATCGGGCCGCCAACATTGATTTTCCTGATCCGGGTGGGCCGGTCATTAATATGTGGTGGCGCCCGGCGGCGGCAATTTCCAGTGCCCGTTTGGCCCGTTCCTGTCCCTTGACATCATGCAAATCACGCTGGCCCGGGTCGTGATGGACCTCGCCGGGGGCGATGTCGGGCAGGGGGGACTGGCCGGTGAAATGCTGAATGATTGCGGTCAGGCTGGGCGCGGCCAGCACCTGTGTTGCCCCGACCCACGCCGCTTCGGCGCCGCAGGCCTGCGGGCACAACAGCGCGCGGTCTTCCTGGGCGGCGGCCATCGCGGCGGGCAGGGCGCCCATCACGGGAATGATTGATCCATCAAGGGACAGCTCGCCCAGGGCGACGGTTTGTTCAATGTCTTCGCGCGGCACAATGTCCAGCGCAGCCAGCAGGGCCATGGCCACCGGCAGATCAAAATGCGAGCCTTCCTTGGGCAGATCTGCCGGGGACAGATTGATCGTAATCCGTTTGGACGGCAGGGCGATTGACAGGGCGGACAATGCGCTGCGCACCCGCTCGCGGGCCTCTGACACGGCCTTGTCGGGCAGGCCCACGATGGAAAAGGACGGCAGACCGGGCGTGATCGCGCACTGAACCTGAACGATACGGGCCTCGACCCCTTCAAACGCGACCGTATAGGCCAGAGCAACCATGTAACTTCCCGCCAATAATCTTGGTTAACAGGTTGGGGGTTGTTGGTTAATATCTGGTAAAACC
>DAOURA010000131.1 GCA_030625325.1 Marinosulfonomonas sp. | reverse complement strand
CACCCGGCGGCCGTTGCGGCCAATTGGGCGGTGCGGGTGTCGTCGGGCATTTCAAGGATTTCAACATCAACCCCGGCGTCCAGCAGGGCGTCTGAGACGCGTTTCATGCTTTTGCTCATATCACCGTCCTTTTTGGTTGGGCAAAGTTGAACAGGGACGGATCGCCATTGCAAGTAGGGTTAGCCCGGTCTGGGGTTAATGCGGGATTTGGTGGGGAATTGGTAATGGCTGGTACGCGGGAGGAAGCTGCCTTTCGTTGCATTCGCTCCAACGACCACTTTTGTCAGATAGTAACTAGCTTGGTATGAATAATCGGTTCATTCGATTGCCGCATCGGGCAACATGGGTTCAGTTCCGACACTAGCCCCTCTTCGTCGTCTTTGGGCAGCTTGTGGTAGGGGCTCCTGAAACCATCATCGTTAAGCGTAAACATTCCATGTCAGACCTCCACTTCTTTGACGAAATAGTCATGATTCACCCCAGCAATTATTAGTATCTTTCCGAGTGGAATTTGCGCGTCCCTCGCACGGTTGTAGACTCCTATCGGGTCCTCAGTTTCAGGGTCAGCATTAAACGCATCACGAGCTTGTTCGCGTCGATGCTCCTCCCGCATGTCGTCTACCTGAAAAGGGTCGCAGAAACGCTTGGCGTTTGCTCGAAGGCAAGAACTGATCACAGTGTCATCATCTAAGTCTTGGCAAATAAGCCTCTCCAGCAGAAGCCGCAGATTGACACCTTTGGGAACCCGCAGTTGCTTCAAAATGCTGTGGTCTCTTGCGTACTGGGTGACCAGATACTCTGTCCTCTTAGCCATCATATCCTCCTTAACGTTAGACCCACCGATGTTGGCCACGAGAACATAGCCGACATTCGTGCAGAGCGCAGCATCGGTCAATAAGCTCGCGAACAGCAGACGTTCGTGCCATTTTGCTTTGTTCGAAGCTCTGCCTCAAGACAGGCAAGTGGGTTTATGACATTTTGAACGTTTGATGGCCCCAGGCCCGCCGTGAAATATTTCCAATCAGACCACCACCGTTACCGATTGAATCATTGACGCTGTGCGCCGGGCGTCACACTGTTTGCCCCATGAATTTTGCAGATCAGATAACCCGCAGCCCGCGCGCCCATGACCCCGACAGAGGTGGGGAAATTGCCGCCCTGTTTGATGGGGAAAACCCCGCCATTAGGGATGTTTTGATTGGTGCGGGCGGGTCCAGCCCTTATTTATATTCGCTGATGTCGCGGGATGCGGACTGGGTTCGTGCGGCCCTTGCGGGCACGCCCGAGGTGGCATTTGCGCGGATCATAAGCGGGGTGACTGATCTGGCCCCTGCTGATCTGGCGGTTGGGTTGCGCCGGGCCAAGGGGCGGGTGGCGTTGTTGACAGCACTGGCGGATCTGGCCGGGGTTTGGTCACTGTCACAGGTCACCGGTGCGCTGACCGCTTTTGCTGATCTGGCGGTGGACCGGGGGGTAAAAACACTGGTCGCGGCGGAAATTGACCGTGGCAAGCTGCCCGGTGCCACAGGGGACGACAAGGCCAACGCCGGTGGCATGTCGGTTCTGGCAATGGGTAAAATGGGCGCGGGGGAATTGAATTATTCGTCCGATATTGACCTGATCTGCCTGTTTGACGAAACCCGCTTTGCGCCGTCAGATTACGGCGATGCGCGGGCGTCTTTCATTCGGGTGACCCGGCGTCTTTGTAAGTTATTGTCTGACTTGACCGGGGACGGTTATGTGTTTCGCACTGATCTGCGTTTGCGCCCGGACCCGTCAACCACCCCTGTTTGCCTGTCGATGGAGGCGGGCGAACGCTATTACGAAAGCCTTGGGCGCACATGGGAACGGGCCGCCCATATTAAGGCGCGCCCCTGTGCCGGTGACATTGCAGCGGGCGAAAAATACCTGAAAACCCTGCGCCCGTTCATTTGGCGCAAGCATCTGGATTTTGCGGCCATTCAGGACGCCCATGATATGCGCTTGCGCATCCGTGAACATAAGGGCCTGCATGGGCCGATTGTGCTGGAAGGCCATGATATGAAGCTGGGGGCCGGTGGTATTCGTGAGATCGAATTTTTCACCCAGACCCGTCAGATCATCGCCGGGGGGCGGGATGCATCCCTGCGGGTGCGCGGCACGTTGGACGGTTTGGCAATGCTGGCCGACAAGGGCTGGGTGCCGGAGGATGTGGCCGCCAGTCTGGGCGACGATTACACCGCGCACCGCGAGGTAGAACACCGCCTGCAAATGATCAATGACGCCCAGACCCACGATTTGCCAAAAACGCCGGATGGGTTTGCGCGCCTTGCCGCCCTTAGTGGGCGTGACATCGGCGAAATGCGTGATGATCTGGCGCGGCGTCTGGGGCGGGTTTCCACACAAACCGAAGGTTTTTTTGCCCCCCGTGGTGGCGGGGTAGATCAGGCCAGCCTGTCACCGGCGGCGGCGGAGATTATCAGCCGCTGGCGCAGCTATCCATCCCTGCGCTCAGGCCGGGCGGTGGAAATATTTGAACGGCTAAAGCCGGAAATCCTGGGCCGTTTGCAAAAGGCCGCCAACGGGGATGAGGCATTGTTGCAATTTGACGGCTTTTTGGCCGGGCTACCCGCCGGGGTTCAACTGTTTTCATTGTTTGAGGCCAACCCGCAACTGATTGACCTGATCGTTGACATTGCCGCCACCGCCCCCCGGCTGGCCCAGTATCTTGGCCGCAATTCACAGGTGTTTGATGCGGTTATCGGCGGCGGTTTCTTTGCCCCGTGGCCCGGCCAGCCCGGTTTAAGTGACACACTCAGGGAAAGTCTGGCGCTGGTGTCTGACTATGAAGGTAAGCTGGACCAAACCCGGCGCTGGATGAAAGAATGGCATTTTCGCATTGGCGTTCACCACCTGCGCGGCCTGATTGATGCCGATGAAGCGGGGGCGCAATATGCCATGCTTGCCGATGGGGTTGTCGAAAATATCTGGCCGGCGGTGGTGGATGAATTTTCCCGCAAACACGGGGCGCCACCGGGGCGTGGGGCGGTGGTGATTGGCATGGGCTCCCTTGGGGCGCAGCGGCTGACGGCGGGGTCTGATCTGGATCTGATCATGATCTATGACCCCGCAGGGGTTGATGCATCCGATGGCCGCCGGCCACTGGCAACGCGGGCCTATTATGCGCGCCTGACGCAGGCGCTGGTAACAGCCCTAAGCGCGCCAATGGCCGAAGGGCGGTTGTACGAAGTTGACATGCGCCTGCGCCCTTCGGGGCGTCAGGGGCCGGTTGCCACATCCCTTGAGGCGTTCAAAACCTATCACAATGAAGAGGCCTGGACATGGGAACATCTGGCCCAGACGCGGGCGCGGCCCGTGGCGGGCAATGTTGAACTGGGCGGTGAAATAGAACAGTTCCGCTGTGAATTACTGGCGCACCCGCGCGACCTGGCCAAAATCTTGACTGATGTGGCCGAAATGCGCGCCCGTCTGGCCGAGGCAAAGCCAGCACAGGGGCCGTGGGATGCAAAATCAGGCCCCGGCAGGATGCAGGATATTGAATTGCTGGCGCAAACGGCGGCCCTGCTGGCCGGGGACTGCGCGCGCAATGTTGCGGCCCAACTGGCGGCGGGGGTTCGTATTGGCTGGCTAAGTGACGGGGATAGGGAAACCTTGAAAAACGCCTACGATTTATTTGGAAAACTACAGTCTGGCGCGCGGCTTTTGACGGGTGAAGTGCTGGACTTTGACGGGATCGGGCAGGGGGCAAGGGGCTTTTTGTTGCGCGAAACCGGTGCCCGCGGGGGGGCGGACCTGAAGGCACGGCTGGCAGATGCCGCCCAACAGGGCGCGGGGGTGATTGATGCCGCCCTTGGCCGGGTGCCCGGCCCGGCGGATAAAACGCGCGGGCAGGGGGCGTGATTATGACACTGGATGAAATAGACCGGGTTGGGTTGATCGCTGAAAGCTATCGGATTGCGGATATTTACATCGGTGAATGCCGGTCTATTTTTCTGGACTGGGCGCTGAAGCTGCCCGACGGGGTGGATCAAAGGGCGGCGATTGCATTGCTGATCGAAACCTATTGTAAAAAGACCCCAAAACACCCGATGAGTATCGTCCTGCAAGAAGGGCTGGGAAAGGTGCAAAACACCGGGCGCAGGGGCGGGCGCGCGGCCCGGTTCGGGGAATAACCCACTATAGTTTCATACGAAATATCTTTTGCACTGTTCTTTGGTTTAGCGGCCCAGTTGCGCCGCACTGGCGGCCAGTTTTGTAATTGCCGCCCAATCCCCGGCCTGAACCAGATTTTTCGGTGCCACCCATGACCCGCCAACACAAACCGTATTGCCAAGCGCCAGATATTCCGGCGCATTTTGGGCGGTGATCCCACCGGTTGGACAAAAACTAACCTGCGGGATCGGCGCACCAATGGCCTTTAGGGCCGCCGCACCACCGGATGCCTCTGCCGGAAAGAATTTCAACATGTCATAGCCGCGCTCCAGCAGGGCCATTGCCTCGCTTGCGGTGGCGACACCGGGCAGCAGGGGCAGGTCCTGATCCTCGCAGGCGTTCAGCAGGGTATCCGTTGCCCCCGGTGACACCCCAAAGCGCGCGCCCGCAGCCCGCGCCGCGCGCACATCCGCAGGTGTTAGCAGGGTGCCGGCCCCAACAATCCCGCCCGCAACACTGGCCATTTCAGCAATGACTTCTAATGCGGCAGGGGTGCGCAACGTGACCTCAAGCACCGGCAAACCACCGGCGATCAACGCCTGTGCCAGTGGCTTGGCGGTGCTGACATCATCCACCACCAGTACCGGCACAACCGGGGCAAGGGCGCAAATTTCACGGGTTTTCTGGCTGGCGTCCTGGGGTGTCATGTTGCGTCCTGTGGGTTGGGTTTCGGGGTTGGGATTATGGCGCAGGCCCCATCACTGGCCAAACCTGCATTCTGGCGAAAAATATCAAACATTTCCCGGCCTGTGCCGGTTTGTGCGCCACTAAGGTCGGCGCTGGCCGGGGGGCGGGTGTCAAAGCCATCTTCCAACACATCCAGCGTTCCGGCAACCGCATCAACACGGCACATGTCGCCGTCACGAACCATTGCAATTGGCCCACCATCGGCGGCCTCGGGGCAGATGTGGATCGCGGCGGGCACTTTGCCGGATGCCCCCGACATGCGCCCGTCAGTAACAAGGGCCACATTCAGCCCACGGTCTTGCAACACCATCAAGGTTGGCGTCAGGGAATGAAGTTCCGGCATACCGCGTGCACGCGGCCCCTGAAACCGAACCACGACCACGGTGTCACTGGTAAATTCGCCTGCCTGAAACGCCTGTTTGACGTCGTTTTGGTCATGGAATACCCGGGCCGGGGCGGTGACGATGTGGCGTTTTGGGTCCACGGCGGACACCTTCATCACGCCGCTGCCCAGATTGCCCTTTAATTCTTTTACGCCGCCCGTGGCTTGAAACGGGTCACTGACCGGACGCAGGATTTTGGTGTTCAGGGGTGCTGTTGGTCCCGGCTGCCAGTGTAGGGTGCCATTCTTTAATTTCGGCTCTTGCGTGTAATGGTCCAGCCCCTTACCCATAATCGTCTGGGTGTCGGGGTGCAAAAGACCGGCGTTCAGCAATTCACCAATCATATAGCCCAGCCCACCAGCCGCGTGGAAATGGTTCACATCCGCCAACCCGTTTGGATAGACCCGCGCCAACAGTGGGGTGATTTGCGAGATGTCGGAAAAATCCTGCAACGTCAGGATAACCCCGGCGGCACGCGCCATCGCCGGCAGATGCAGAACAAGGTTTGTTGACCCACCGGTGGCCATCAGGCCAACCAACCCATTCACAAAGGTCTTTTCATCCAGAATTTCCCCCGCCGGGATATAGCTGTCCCCAAGGGCGGTAATGTCCAGCGCGCGTTTGGCCCCGGCAATGGTCAGCGCATCGCGCAGCGGTGTTGCCGGGTTTTCAAATGACGCGCCCGGCAGGTGCAGCCCCATGAATTCCATCAACATCTGGTTTGAATTGGCTGTCCCGTAAAAGGTACAGGTGCCGGGGCCATGATAGGCGGCCATTTCGGCGGCCATCAGGTCCTGCCGGGTGGCGTCGCCGGTGGCGAACTTTTGGCGAACCTTGGCCTTTTCGTCATTGGGCAGGCCGCTGGTCATTGGCCCGGCGGGCAAAAACACGGCCGGGATATGGCCAAAGGTCGCCGCCGCCATCACCAGACCGGGCACGATTTTGTCACAGACCCCCAGATAAACTGCCCCGTCAAAGGTGTTATGTGACAGGGCCACCCCGGCGGCCAGCGCGATCACGTCACGTGAAAACAGGCTAAGCTCCATCCCATTTTCGCCTTGTGTCACACCGTCACACATGGCCGGAACGCCACCGGCAACCTGGGCCGTGGCCCCGATGTCACGCGCGGCCTGACGGATCTGTTCGGGATAGGTTTCAAATGGTTTATGGGCTGACAGCATATCATTATAGGCCGTTATGATGCCAAGGTTTGGCGCGCGCCCAGCTGCAAGACGGTCCTGATCCGCGCCCATGGCGGCATAGGCATGGGCCTGACCCGAACAGGAAATATGGCCCCGTGACGGGCCGTTTT
>DAOURA010000021.1 GCA_030625325.1 Marinosulfonomonas sp. | reverse complement strand
CATTACGGCATTCGTGAACACGGCATGGCGGCGGCAATGAACGGCATGGCCCTGCACGGCGGTATTCGCCCCTACGGCGGCACATTCATGTGCTTTGTGGATTACGCGCGCGGCGCGATGCGCCTGTCGTCCCTGATGGGCGTGCCGGCGGTTTATGTCATGACCCACGACAGCATCGGCCTTGGCGAAGACGGCCCGACCCACCAACCGGTTGAACATCTGGCCATCTGCCGCGCCACCCCCAACAGCTGGACATTCCGCCCCGCAGATGTTGTCGAAACAGCCGAGGCCTGGGAACTGGCCCTGTCGTCCAGCCGCACACCGTCTGTTCTGGCCCTGTCCCGTCAGGGGCTTCCGACCCTGCGCACAGAACACAAAAACAAAAACATGACGGCCCAGGGCGCCTATGTCCTTGCGGACGCAGATGGTAAACGTCAGGCCATTCTGATGGCCACCGGGTCCGAGGTGGAAATCGCCATGAACGCCCGCGACATCCTGCAGGCCAAAGGCATCGGCACCCGCGTTGTATCGATGCCCTGCATGGAACTGTTCGCCGCCCAGGACGAAAGCACCCGGCGCAAAGTACTGCCCGGCGGCCCGGTCCGCGTCGCGATTGAGGCAGGCCTGCGGGACGGCTGGGATCGCTGGCTGCTTGGGGAACGTGGCAAGGACAAAAAGGCGGATTTTGTCGGCATGACCGGCTTTGGGGCCTCGGCCCCTGCCCCACGCCTCTACGAAGAATATGGCATCACACCACAGGCCATCGCCGCCAAGGTAGAGGCACTTCTTTAACCCTGCCCCCTTAAACAAACGGTCCCGCCGGTCACCCCATTGACCCGGCGGGAATTAAAACTTCAGAACGGATCAGGAACCAGAACCATCACAAACCGGATCGCAATCATCCTTGGCCTGCTTATCATCGGCTTTCTCGCCTTTGATATGGTGTCTTATGATTGGCAGATGACCCTGTTTTTGGGCCGCAAATTCATCGCATTAAGTGAACTGATCGCCTTTTGGCGCTAACGCCCCGGCCCAATTTCGAATTGGCTTAAATATCCCCGCCGGAGGCACCAGCCCCACCCAAAACCACTGTGGTTTCAATTGCCAAACTTCTGGTGCAACGCGCCCTTTACGGCCGGTGTCACAAATTTCGACACATCGCCGTCCAGTCTGGCAATTTCTTTCACCAGTTTTGATGCAATCGCCTGATGGCGGGCCTCGGCCATCAGGAACACAGTTTCAATCGACGCATTCAATGCCCGGTTCATCCCGACCATCTGATATTCATATTCGAAATCTGCAACGGCCCGCAGACCCCGAATGATCAAAGTCGCCCCAACATCCTGGGCACAGTGGATTAGCAGGTTTTCAAACGGATGCACAACTATTTCGGCATCCATATCCCCTGCGGTGGCCTCAATCTCGGACGTGATCATCGCCACACGTTCTTCCAAATCAAACAGTGGGCCCTTGTCACGATTGATCGCCACACCAATCACCAGCCGGTCCACAAGGGCCGAGGCACGCCGAATAATATCCAGATGACCAAGGGTGATCGGATCAAAAGTGCCGGGGTATAGACCTATTCGCATTGGGTAGCTCCGCTGGTTTGGCGCCACGCAACAATATTACGCGATGAATTACAAGGGCTCAGGTGTCACAGTCCCTAATGACCCATGATCATCCCTTCCAATGCGTCCTTTTCCATCGACAATTCGGACAACCGGGCCTTGACCACATCACCAATGGAAATCAGCCCGACCATTTTACCATCTTCGACAACAGGCATGTGGCGAAAACGCCCATCAGTCATTTTGGTCAGAACCTGATCAGCCGTTTCATCACGGCCACAGCTGATAATTTTGGTGGTCATCAACGCCGATACCGTATCATTCAAACAGCCAGAGCCACGCTTCCCCAACTCTCGTACGATATCGCGCTCGGATAAAATACCAAGGGCCGTTTCACCATCTTTTGAAACGACAAGTGCGCCAAAACGGCGGACTGACAGTATTTCAGCGGCCTCAGAAATCGATAGATCGGGGGCGACGGTTTCAACACCATCAGCGGATTTAGCATTAAGAATCTGACGGACAAGCATAAGGTTACTCCTTATAATTCGGGGATGCCTTAGGGTCACCATTGCCCTGCCTTGTGTCAAGTAGTGCTTCCAAACGGGCCACTTCACCCCGAATTCCGTTTGAAATAAGGGCCGCAATCCGGTTCAGGCGCTCTACCTTTTTGTCGGCCACATGGCGGATCAGGTAAAAACTTCGGGTCAATTTGACACGTTCGGGCAAAATCAGCCTAAGTTCCGGGCAAAACGGCATTGCAAAATCATGGATAATCCCAACCCCCGCCCCCTGACGTAAAAGGTTGATCTGAACTGACACTGAATTAGACGTCAGCGTCGCCTGCTCTACCCCGATTTCGGCTAGATAATCCAGTTCCGTATCAAAGATCATATCCGGGATATATCCGACTATCTGATGCTTGGATAAACTGTCGATACCATCAATTTTACTGTTCTTTCGAAGGTAATCCTGACTTGCTGCCAGATGCAGATGATAGTCGGTTATTTTCTGAACATTCAGACGGCCGGTTGCCGGGCGGCTAAGGGCCACGGCCATGTCGGCCTCTCGCTTGGACAGGTTAAACACCCGTGGCAGGGCCACAATTTGCAACTCAAGACCGGGGTTTCGCTCGGCGATGCGGGCACAAACCTGGGGCAGTAAATAGTTTGCACTGCCGTCGGGCGCCCCAATTCGGACCTGACCTGTCAATTTCCCCGGCTGTTCTGCCACATCCTCAGCCGCCAGTAATATCGCCTGTTCGGCCCGCTCGCTATGGGCCAGAAACCTTTGCCCTGCATCACTAAGCGAATAACCTTGGGGGGATTTTGCAAACAGGATAACACCCAGGCTGTCTTCCAGCCGTCCAATCCGGCGCCCCACTGTCGCCGGGTCCAGCTTTAACACCCGCCCGGCACCAGAAATACTTTGGCTGCGTGCCACGGCCAGAAATATTCGTATGTCATCCCACTGCGCGGCCATTTTGTACCTGTATTTTTGCAAAACCTATTTGGGAAATTGCCCCTTTTCCAATTAAAAATGCAAGGGTATTATGCGCTGGAAACCCAAGGAGTATCCCATGCAAGAGCTTAGCCATTTCATAGACGGTAAACTGGTAAAAGGTCAGTCAGGCCGTTTTGCCGATGTTTTCAACCCCGCAACAGGCGAAGTCCAGGCCAAGGTGCCGCTGGCATCGAACGACGAAATGGCCGCCGCCATCGCGTCCGCGTCCCAGGCGCAGGTCGCATGGGGGGCCACCAACCCGCAAAAACGCGGCCGGGTCATGATGAACATGGTGAACCTGCTGAACCGCGACATGGATAAACTGGCCGAGGCCCTAAGCCGCGAGCACGGAAAAACCATCCCCGATGCCAAGGGCGATGTTCAGCGCGGGCTTGAAGTTTTTGAATTCTGCATCGGTGCGCCACACCTTTTGAAGGGTGAATTTACCGAAAGTGCCGGCCCCGGCATTGACATGTATTCTATGCGCCAGCCCCTTGGCGTTGTGTCCGGCATCACGCCATTTAACTTTCCGGCAATGGTTCCAATGTGGAAAATGGCCCCCGCCCTGGCAAGCGGCAACGCCTTTATCCTGAAACCATCCGAACGCGCACCATCAGTACCACTAATGCTGGCCGAACTGATGAAAGAGGCTGGCCTGCCCGATGGTGTTCTGCAAGTCATGAACGGCGATAAAGAAGCCGTCGATGCCATCCTGGACAACGAAACCATTCAGGCCATTGGCTTTGTGGGGTCAACCCCGATTGCCCAATATATTTATTCACGCGGCTGCGCGAATGGCAAACGTGTTCAATGCTTTGGCGGCGCCAAAAACCATATGATCATTATGCCAGATGCCGATCTGGATCAGGCGGCTGACGCGCTTATCGGGGCTGGGTATGGCGCGGCCGGCGAACGCTGCATGGCCATATCTGTCGCCGTTCCAGTTGGTGATGAAACCGCGGACCGGTTGATTGAAAAGTTGGTGCCACGGATCGAAAAACTAAAAGTCGGCCCTTATACGGCTGGCGATGATATTGACTATGGCCCGGTTGTGACCGGTGCGGCCAAGGCCAATATTGAACGGCTGGTTCAGGCGGGTGTTGATCAGGGTGCCAAGCTGGTTGTTGATGGCCGCGGGTTTAAAATGCAGGGCTATGAAAACGGGTTTTTTGTCGGGCCGCACCTGTTTGACCATGTCACCACAGACATGGACATTTACACCACCGAAATCTTTGGCCCGGTCCTGTCCACAGTACGCGCCCAAACCTATGAAGAGGCCCTGGCGCTTGCCATGGACCACGAATACGGCAATGGCACCGCAATCTTTACCCGCGACGGTGATACAGCGCGCGATTTTGCCAGCCGTATCAATATTGGCATGGTCGGTATCAACGTCCCAATTCCGGTGCCACTGGCCTATCATACCTTTGGCGGCTGGAAAAAATCCGGCTTTGGTGACCTGAACCAGCACGGGCCGGATGCGTTCCGGTTTTATACCCGCACCAAAACTGTGACATCCCGCTGGCCGTCCGGCCTGAAAGAAGGCGGTGAATTCCACTTCAAAGCTATGGAATAACCCAATAGCGCCACCTTCGGTGGCATGTTTTCAAGCGCTTCGCGCGATTTTACCTCCGGCGGGAGTGTATTTAGCAAAGAAAAATCGATTATTTTCTTCTTTGCTAAATATCCCCGCCGGAGGCACCCGAGCCCGACAGGGCGAGACAAGACAGTGGCCCGTCAGGGCCTCAGAATCTGCAAAATTTCCAGAGTCAATTGTGGCATTATTGTTGTCGGTTTGGGGGCAATGGGCCTAAATACGGCCATTGGATCCAAATATCGCCCACAGACACATGCTATGGTTGAGCTACGGTTCTTTTATTTGTCTTTTCGTCAGATTTGTGTCATAAATATGTATAGTAACTATCCATTTTAGACAGATGTACCGCACGGTAAATAACTGGTTTTTGGTTGAAGCCGCGCGTGTCGTAATCGGGGGTGCCATATGCACAAAAAAATCTTTAAACTTGGGGCCGTTGCCGTCGTTGCAGCACTTGGCCTGACATCGCTGCAGGCCAATGCGGCCACATTCAGCGCAATCAACGTCTTCAATGACACCGACATCAACAGTTCTTATTCCGCCACGCAAAGGGGAATTCTGACCTGTAGCAGTTGTGATGTGCTGACTTACAGCGGTGGCCTTTACGCCTTTGACAGCACTGTTGGCGAACTATTCGACGGACCCACAAATTCAGGCGATGCAAACGAAGCAAGCTGGGTCAACCTGGTCACGGGTTCCTCTTTCACGGGCACTGATGTGGGGGCTGGCAAAAACGCCGGGACAAGCGGTGTGAATTATATCACCAACGCGCTTTATGTGATCCTGAAGATCGGGACAAATCCAAATTACACCGTTGTGCGCAACACATCGGGCGGATCCTTCAACTTTTCCTGGTCAGGGCTGCGGGGCACTGGTGCCGGGCTTAGCCATTACGTGGAACTGGGCGCATCACAGGTCCCAATTCCTGCGGCTGGTGTTCTGCTGATCGGCGCGCTTGGCGGGCTTGGTTTTGCCGGGCGGCGTCGCCGCAAGGCATAATGATCCTGACATAATACAATTCGGGCGGTCCAGTGGGCCGCCCATTTTGATTCCGCCATGAAAAATCCGTCCCTTGATTTTACCGTGATTTCCCAATAATTAAACACCTGTTCAATTCATGTTGAGGAGGTCGCGATGGATTTCGCCCTGTCCGAGGAACAAACCGCAATCTTTGACATGGCCAATGCCTTTGGCCGGGAACACATCGCCCCCTATGCCCGCCAGTGGGAAAAGGATGGCACAATCCCGAAACACCTGTGGCCAAAGCTGGCAGAACTGGGCTTTGGCGGGCTTTATGTCTCTGAGGAAAACGGCGGTGCGGGCCTGACACGGCTGGACGCGACGCTGGTGTTTGAGGCACTGTCGCGGTCGTGCATTTCGGTGGCGGCGTTCCTATCGATCCACAATATGTGTGCGGCCATGCTGGACAGGTTCGCCGATCAGACCCTGCGCGACAAATACCTGCCCTTAGCCATCAGCATGGAAAAGGTGTTTTCCTATTGCCTGACAGAGCCGGGGTCAGGGTCAGACGCCGCCGCCCTGAAAACCCGCGCAAGCCGCACCAACCAAGGCTTTAACCTGATCGGCACCAAGGCGTTTATTTCTGGCGGCGGTTATTCGGATGCATACGTGGTAATGGCCCGCAGCGGCGACGCCGGCCCCAAAGGGATATCGGCGTTTATCATTGACGACGGGTCAGACGGCCTGTCCTTTGGCGCGCTGGAAGACAAGATGGGCTGGCGCAGTCAACCCACCCGTCAGGTCCAGATGGATGCCTGCGCCGTGCCGGGTGAAAACCTGCTGGGGGATGAAGGTCAGGGGTTCAGCTATGCGATGATGGGCCTTGATGGCGGGCGGCTGAATATTTCGTCTTGCTCGCTTGGGGGGGCGCAGGCGGCGCTGGACGCAACCCTGCAATACATGGGCGAGCGACAGGCCTTTGGCAAAACCATTGATCAGTTTCAGGCGCTGCAATTTCGCCTGGCGGATATGGAAATAGAATTACAGGCCGCGCGGGTGTTTTTGCGTCAGGCCGCCTGGAAACTGGACCGGGGCGCCCCGGACGCAACCGCCCACTGCGCAATGGCCAAGAAGTTCGTGACCGAGGCCGCCAGCAAGGTCGCAGATCAATGCCTGCAATTGCATGGTGGCTATGGCTATTTGGCGGATTATGGGATTGAAAAGATCGTACGTGATTTGCGGGTCAATCAGATACTGGAAGGCACCAATGAAATTATGCGTGTTATTGTGGCCCGCGCCCTGCTGGCCAACCGCCCATGACCGATGACATCCTGATCCGCAGGGTCGGCCACGCCGGGCGCATCACCCTGAACCGCCCCGACGCCCTGAATGCCATCACCCACGACATGTGCCTGAAAATCGAAACAGCGCTGGATGGCTGGGCCAATGACGACCGGGTGGCACTGGTGGTGATCGATGCGGTCGGCGACAGGGCGTTTTGCGCAGGCGGTGACATTGTTGAAATGTATCGCACTGGCCGCGCCGGGGACTATGAATATGGTCGCAAATTCTGGGCCGATGAATACAGAATGAACGCTAAAATATTCAACTTCCCCAAACCCTATGTTGCCTTCATGCAGGGGTTCAATATGGGTGGCGGGGTTGGTGTTTCTTGCCACGGATCACACCGGATTGTTTGTGAAAACAGCCAGATATCAATGCCGGAATGCGCCATTGGCATTGTGCCGGATGTGGGTGGTAGCCTGTTGTTGTCGCGCGCGCCGGGACGGCTGGGGGAATATCTTGCGACCACCGGCACGCGGATGGGACCGGGGGACGCGATACACGGCGAATTTGGCGATTATTATATCCCCCGTGGCGACTGGCCCAGCCTGATCCAGACCCTTGAAGACACCGGCGATTATACGGCGATCGACACTGCGGCCCAACCCGCACCCGATAGCCCCCTGCGCGAACTTCAGCCACAGATTGATGCCCACTTTGCAGGTGAAACCATCGGCGACATTCTGCGTTCAATGGCGCACAGCCCCAATGATTTTACCGCCAAAACTGAAAAGACCCTGCGCCGCCAAAGCCCCCTTGCCATAGCTTGCGCGGTTGAGGTCATTCACCGGGTCCGCGGCAAAGATCAGATTGAGCGCGCATTGGAGCAGGAATACCGCTTTACCTATCGTGCGGCGGAAAAAAGTGACTTTCTCGAAGGTATTCGCGCGGCCATAATAGATAAAGACCGCGCGCCGGCCTGGCGCCACAGCACCATCGAAGATGTGCGCCTGGTTGAGGTCAGTCAAATGTTGATGCCCCTTGGGCAAAACGCACTGAAATTATAGGAGAGCTCCATGAAAGTCGGCTTTATTGGGTTGGGAAACATGGGCGGGCCAATGGCGGCCAATCTGGCGGCTGCCGGTCATGACGTGATTGGTTTTGACCTGCACGCCCCCTGCCCTGACGGTGTGAAAACTGCCCCTGATGCGGCACAGTGCGCCGCCGGGCGCGATGTGGTGATCACCATGCTGCCAAACGGGGAAATCCTGCGCGCGGTGGCCGCCCAGATCATCCCGGCCATGCAAAAGGGGGCGGCGTTTCTGGATTGTTCCACGGTGGATGTTGAAAGTGCCCGCGCGGTCGCAACCGATGCGGTTGAGGCCGGGTTATTGGCACTGGATGCCCCGGTGTCCGGTGGCGTGGGTGGCGCATCGGGCGGAACGCTGACCTTTATGGCGGGCGGCACGCAGGCCGGGTTTGCCAAGGCGGCCCCCCTGTTTGACGTGATGGGCCAAAAGGCGGTGCATTGCGGGCCATCCGGCAACGGGCAGGCCGCCAAGATCTGCAACAACATGATCCTTGGGGTCACGATGATCGCCACCTGCGAGGCCTTCGCGCTGGCCGATAAACTGGGGCTGGACCGCCAGAAAATGTTTGACGTGGTATCCACATCTTCGGGCTATAGCTGGACAATGAATGCCTATTGCCCGGCGCCCGGTGTTGGGCCAACGTCACCTGCGGACAATGACTATCAGCCGGGGTTCGCCGCCGATCTGATGCTGAAAGACCTGCGCCTGTCCCAACAGGCCGCACAAGCCGTGAACGCCGACACACCACTGGGGCAATCGGCGACAACACTTTACGAAACCTTTGTGGAACATGAAGACGGCGCCGGGCGGGATTTTTCCGCTATGTTGCCCCGGTTCGAAAAACGTGGGCGGAAATAGGCCACACACCAATAAAATCACCGGGCCTTGTGACGTTATCACAGACACACGGGCAAATGATCTGCTACACGGTCCCCACACATAGGAATTGGAGAGACACATGTTTAAAAAGAATGTCGGCACAACCGACCGTATCATCCGTATCATTTTGGGCGTTGCTTTGTTGGCGGGTTTCTTCCTGCTGCCGGACGCCAGCTATCGTTACTTTTTGCTGATCGGGATTGTCCCGCTGGCAACCGGCTTGATGAACAGCTGCTTGCTGTATTCACTGCTTGGCATGTCCACATGCCCGATGAAAGACGCCGACGAATAGCATACCAAACGAATGAATGAACGCCGCGCCATAACGCCCGGCGTTCATTTATCGCCTACTTGGTTATCACCTCAGGGCCCATCATCAATGTGGGCAGATAGGTCGATATCACCGGCACGTAGGTCACGATAATCAGGAACACGAACAGTACCGCCAGAAACGGCAGGGATGCCCGCACGACCGACATCATCGGCATGCCAGCCACCCCGGATGTCACGAACAGGTTCAGACCAACCGGCGGCGTGATCATCCCGATTTCCATGTTCACCACCATGATGATGCCCAGATGGATCGGATCAATCCCCAGTTCCATCGCGATCGGAAACACCAGTGGCGCCACGATCAGCAACAGACCCGATGGTTCCATGAACTGACCCCCGATCAGCAGGATAATATTCACCACAATCAGGAACATGATCGGCCCCAGACCAGCCGACAGCATGGCGTTGGTGATGTGCTGTGGCACCTGTTCATCGGTCAGAACATGTTTCAGGATCAATGCATTGGCGATCACAAACATCAGTGTAATCGTCAGCTTACCGGCGTCCAGCAGGGTTTGGCGGGTGTCACGATGCCCCCACGCGGTCAGCAACGCCAATGGGCGCTGTAACAGGCTGCGCCGTTCGTTCCCGTCACGGGCCGCCAGTGGGCCCATGTCACGGTAAACAAAGCTGGCAATCAGGAACGCATAGATCGCGGCCACCGCTGCGGCCTCGGTCGGGGTAAAGATTGCCGAGGTCAGACCCGGCACACCGTAGATCCCGACCATGATGATCACGATCAGCATCAGGCCCCAAACCGCATCCCTGAACGATGCGCCGATTTCGCCCCAGCCTGCCCAGTTTCCTTTGGGCATATTCTTGATGCGCGCCATCACATAGATCGCAACCATCAACATTGTACCGGCCAAAATACCGGGGATAACACCGGCCAGAAACATCCGGCCTACGGATACTTCGACAGCCGCGGCATAAACCACCATCACAATCGAAGGTGGGATCAAAATCCCCAATGTCCCGGCGTTACAGATCACACCGGCGGCAAATTCCTTGGTATATCCCGCCTGTGTCATCGCCGCGATCACGATTGACCCAATGGCCACCACGGTCGCCGGTGACGACCCGGACAGCGCCGCGAACATCATACAGGCAAACACCCCGGCAATGGCCAGCCCACCCTGCAAATGCCCAACACAAGCAATGGAAAAGCGGATGATCCGCTGTGCAACGCCACCTGTGGACATGAAGGTTGAGGCCAGAATGAAAAACGGGATCGCCAGCAGGGTCGAATGGCCTTCAAAGGCCGAAAACAGCGTTTGGGCGATTGACGCAAGCGAGCTGTCAGAAAACACCAGTAAAAATAGGATTGAGCTCGTCCCAAGCGAGACAGCGATAGGCACCCCGACCAGCATCAGCCCGATGACCATTCCAAACAGAAGTACGATTTCCATTATTCGTTATCTCCCATTTGGTCTTGCAGTTCCTGAATTTCGTCTTCTACCTCGTGGCTGGCAAACACCCGGTCGGTCTTGCCCTGCCAAACGGCGACCCCCGCCTGAACAAACCGAAATAACAACAGGGCCATGGACAGTGGCAACACCAGATAGGGCACCAGACGGGGCATTTTTTCATAGGCGTCACCGTCATTAAAGACGCCCTCCATCCAGCCCAATATGGCCGGGTTGGGAACACTTTCAACTTCGTACCAGCCCTTACCGCGGAACTTGTCTTCGAACCCTAACGGAAACCAGCGTCCGTCCGTGCCCGGCAGATTGGCGAAATTGGCCCAGTAATCCCAGGCACCCTTTAGCAAAAGAAGTGAATAGATGATGCAAACCGCAACGGCCACCAGTGCCAGTTTGCGGCGCGCGCTTGTCCCAAACAGGTTGATCACCACGTCCACCCCAAGGTGGGCGTTCTTTTTAACGGCGTATGACGCGCCAAGCAGGCCCAGCCAGCCGAACATGAACACTGTCAGTTCACCACCCCAAAGGCCGATGTTTTCAAGGCCCAGAAATTCGACCAGTGCGGGCGGGTCATTTGAAAATAGTTTTCGCACAATGACGTTGGTGAACGTCACAAGGGTCATAACCCCCAGAAGGAACGCAATCAGGGTTTCTTCTATTTGGTCTGTAAAACTTGATTTACCATGCATAATACCGCCCCCCTTAGTTTTGATATGGGCGGGCCATCACAGCCCGCCCATTATTTTCAAACCGGCCGCGCAATTCGCGCGAACAGGTTAGTTGGCTGCATTGAACCCTTGTGCGGCGTCGATCATGTCCTGACCAACGTCACCGGCGAACTGTGCCCAAACTGGCATCATTGTATCAACCCATGCCTGACGCTGTGTTGCGTCCAGCTGGCGAATAACACCGCCGGCATCAAGGATCGACTGTTTCGCGGCCTCATTCACTGCGAACGCCTCGGCGTTACGGGTGCTGGTGACTTCGCCCAGAATGGTCAGAAACTGGCCACGAACATCCGCATCCAGGCTTTCCAGCCAGTCAACATTGGTCACAACCAGATAGTCGATAACACCGTGGTTGGTTTCGGTTGTGCCGTCCTGAACTTCAAAGAACTTTTTGCCATAGATGTTGGACCAGGTGTTTTCCTGACCATCCACAACACCCTGTTGCAAGGCGCCGTAAACTTCGGAAAATGCCATTTTCTGTGGGCTGCCACCGATGGCTTCCATCTGGGCGACCAGAACGTCAGACGCCTGAACCCGGAATTTCAGACCGTTTGCGTCTGTTGGGTTAACCAATGCTTTGTTGGCTGACATCTGTTTCATGCCGTTGTGCCAGAATGCAAGACCTTGCAGGCCACGCTTTTGCATGCTGTTCAACAGGGCCTGGCCATCGTCAGATCCCTGAAATGCGTCAACCGCATCAATGTTTTTGAACATGAACGGCAGATCGAACAGGCGGAACTGTTTGGTGAACTTTTCGAACTTGGACAGGGATGGTGCGGCAAGCTGAACATCACCTTGCAGGACGGCCTCAAGCACTTTGTTGTCGTTATAAAGTGTTGAGTTCGGGAAAACCTCAAGACAGGCTTTGCCATTCATTTCATCATTCACACGCTGTTCCAGCAAAGACGCCGCAATACCCTTTGGGTGCTTGTCTGTGTTGGTGACGTGGCTGAACTTAATTACAATTTCACCATCATCACAGGACGCAATCGCGCCTGTTGCGGTGAACATAACAGCAGCGGTTGCTGCAACGGTTGTCAGGTATTTCATGGTTTTTTTCCTCCCATGGGAAAATCCGGTTTTGGCCCGCATTGGGCCGGCACCCTAAGAAACCCCAGCAAACCGCGCCGGGCAAGGAAAACCATTGGGGGAGGCGCGATACGAATTTTTGTGACGTTAATTCACTGACTTAGATGAATGAATACGTTTATTTTCAGGTGCCACTTTTGACTGTTGGGCGGGTTTGCACACACCTGTTAGCGACAGACGTGCGGAAAACCGCACAGAATCAACCCGCCGACTGGTCCGGTTTTACCTGCCGGTATTGCTCAGGCCGCAGGTTATGGCGGGCCAGTTTGTCATAAAATGTCTTGCGCGGCAGTATAAGCGCGCGGGCCGCGTCTGTTGCATTTCCGCCCGCATGTTCAAGGGCGGAAATCAGCAGCGAGCGTTCCACCTGCGCCATCTGTTCCACAAGGCCAATGTTCTGGCCCTGCATATCGCCCTGTTCAGAAAACCCCATTGAAAACCGCATCGCCGCATTCATCAGCGAACGCGCATTCCCCGGCCAGTCCTGTGCCATCAACCCGGTCAAAACCGCCGGTGTAATCGGTGGTTGTGGCAGGGCGGCCTGTTCGCAGGCAATAGCCACAAAATGACGGAACAACACAGGGATGTCTTCGGCCCGTTCACGCAAAGACGGAATATGCACACGCATTCCGTCCAGTTTGAAAAACAAATCGGCGTTAAAACGCCCCTGATCCGTCATTGCCCTTAGGTCCTGATAGGTTCCCGCAATCAGGCGCGGGCCTTGTCCGGTTTCAAGGTGGCCAAGCAAAGCAAACTGTGCCCCCGCTGACAGGGCACTGATTTCGTCCAGAAATAATGTACCAGACTGCGCCTGTGAAAATGTTGTGCCAATCTGGTCTGGCCCAAATTCTGCCGCCGATACCTTAGTGAATGGGCCATCGGTATTGCGCGAAAGCAGGTGAATGACCTCTGCCACCTTTGATGTTCCGGTTCCGGGCGCCCCGGTAATCAAAACCTCGGCCCCCGTGCCTGCAACGGCGCGAATACGGCGACGCATATCCTGCGCCAATTGGGACGTTCCCACCAACAGGCGCGCGGCTGCATCACCGGTTTCCAATTGCTGGCGCAGGGCGCGGTTTTCTAAAATCAAAGCCCGCGAATGCAGCGCCTTTTTGATCACTACCAGCAGATCCGCCGGGGCGCATGGTTTTTCCAGAAAATCAAATGCGCCGCCTGAAATGCCCTTCACAGCCGTAGGAATGTCCCCCTCACCCGTCAGTAAAATCACCGGCAATTCGGGGTCAATGGCCCGGACATATTCCAGCAGGGCAAACCCGTCTTTGCCGGGCATGCGCAGGTCTGTAACAATCACGCCCGCAAAATCATGGCTGATGTGATCTTTGGCTTCGATGTAGGATGCGGCCAGTGTTGGTTTCAGGTCGGCCAGATCAAGGGTTTGGCCAAGGGCTTCGCGCACGGCTGTGTCGTCATCAACCAAAAGAACCCTGTCGGTCATCAGACGCCCCCCACATTGGCGCGGGTCAGTTCAACGGTGAATTCAGCGCCCCCTGCAGCCATATTTCGCCCCCGGATCACCCCGCCAAAACTTTGCACCAACCCATAAGAAATGGATAGGCCCAGCCCCATTCCTTCGGATTTTCCAACCTCTTTTGTTGAATAAAACGGGTCAAATATTTTACCGGGGTCGTCAATGCCGGGGCCGGTGTCACGCACATGCAGCATTACAATATCAGCCCCTGTTTCAATTGAAATATCCAGATTTCGAATATCACTATCTACCATTGCATCCGCCGCGTTTGATGCCAAATTCATCACCACCTGTTGCAGGCGCACTTCGCCACCACGCACCATCGCCGGTGTATCGGGGCGCACCCATGAAACGTTTACCCCGCCATCAGCCAGACGTCGCTCAGCCAGTTCAAGCACCGCGTCCACCACCCGCACAAGATCAACATCTGTGATCTCTTCGCGTTCCTGGCGGGCAAAAGCACGCAGGTTTTTGATAATCCGCCCCATGCGGCGGGCAAGCTCGGATATACGTGACAGGTTTTCACCGGCGGCCTCTGGTTTGCCGCGCCCAAGATAGGTTTCAGCGTTTTCCGCAAACGAACGTATGGCCATAAGGGGTTGGTTTAATTCATGGCTGATCCCGGCAGACATCTGCCCAAGGGCGGTCAGTTTGTCCGCCTGCACAAGGTCGGCCTGTGCTTTTCGCAGGGTTTCATTTGCGGTGGACAGTTCTGCCGTTCGTGTTGCGACCCGCGCCTCAAGCCGGGCATTTGCGGCGGCTTCTGCAATCAGTTTTTCGGCCATGGTGCGCCGCCGTTCTGCGGCCACATAAAACATTGCCCCAATCGCCAGTGCCAGTGCGCCCGCCACAGCACTTTGCAAAAAGGCAATGCGACGTGCGGGGGCGGTATCAATCAGGATTTCGCCGGTCATCCCGATCACCGGCATTGGCTGTGTCAGGTGCATCGCCTGCCCCGGCAGATACCGCCCGCCATCAATATCCCACAACCTGTGGCCACCTATGGATTGGATATTATAGGGTGGAAACGACTGATATGTGCCCGTGTCCCCGCCCCCCCCGCGGGACGCCAAGATCAATTCGGACCGGCTGGTGACATAAACAACGCCGGTATCATCGGTGAAAAACACCGCAAACGGGTCTGACGGCCAATTCCATTCAATTTCACTAAGATCAATGGTCACCAAAATTGCCCCGCCAATGGGCAAGCCGGGGGTGCCAACAGGTGCCCCGAACGTAAACAACCGCTGGCCCTGATCATTCACATAATGGGCCGACCCAAGGGCACCGTTCATCGCCCGGCGAAACGCAGGCCGTGCGCCGATATCATCATAATCTTCGCCCGCCGAGGCCAACAAAGTACCATCCCCCGCCAACAGCCGGATTTCCTGGGTGCCGGTTTGGTCCGCCTTCAGACGCAGGATTGCGTTTGCCAGTTGTTCATCCCCACCACCCGTAACCAGTGCCCCAAGGGTTGGGTGGTCTGACAACAAAACCGCCAGTTCACGATAGCGGCGCATCTGCGCGGACAGGCGGTCACTGGAAAGGGCCAGATCGGCACGGCCGCGAATGCCAAGCTGATCAAGGGTTGATGTGAAAGAAAACCACCACACACCACCGGCACAGGCCGCAACCGCAGCCAAAAACAAGGCCACAGCCCCAAACCGTCTGGAAAATAAACCCTTCATCGCCCTGAATTATTACAAACAGGCCGGTGAAACAACATAAGCGCGCAACATTTCACGCCCCCTACAGCGGTAACATGGTGGTTGATTTGATCTCTTCCATCGAAAGCAGTGCGGTCACGTTATAGATCCGAACTTCGCTGATCAGTGCCTGATAAAATTCGTCATAGGCGCGGGCGTTTTTAACACGCACCTTCAGGATATAGTCGATGTCCCCTGCCAGACGATGCGCTTCCAGTACCTCGGGGCGCGATTGCAGGGCGGCCAGAAAGGATGCCTGCCAGTCGGCTTCATGCTCACTTGTGCGGATCAGAACGAAAAAACAGGCCTCAAGCCCCAGTGCTGCCGGATCAAGCACCACCGTTTGGCGGCCAATCACGCCGGCAGCCTTCATTTTGCGAATCCGGTTCCACACCGGCGTCTTGGAAGACCCGGTTTTTCGGGCAATTTCGTCCAATGACTGGCTGGCGTCGCGCTGAAGCTCTGCCAAAATTTTCCGGTCATTATCGTCTATGGAAACTTTCATTCCGGTCCTTCCAATGGTTCAGAACATTATGGCGGAATGCAAATGCCATTCAGAACATGTGTTCTTATATGTTGCGGGTACTGGTTTATATTCAGAATATTATCCTACATTCAAGGGGTGATGCAATCACAAGACACGGCGAACAACTTACAAAGGAACCAACACCATGTCCCAGGGTTTCACCCCAAAAATCGTTACCGCCAACGATCTGCTGACGGGCGATGTTGTTTACCTGACCGCTGATGGGGGATGGACCCGCAACCATGCCGGCAGCGGCCTGCTAACTGACAAGGCCCTTGCGCAGGCCCGCCTGAAACAGGCCAACGCCAACGCCCACACTGTCGGGGCCTATCTGGCCGATGCCCTGCCCGCGCCAAACGGCCCCCGGCCGGTTCATTTTCGTGAAGTATTTCGCGCCACCGGCCCGTCAAACTATGCCCACACCAATCAAGAGGGGACTAAAAATGTATAATTACACTGATTTTGACACTGCTTTCGTTCACAGCCGTGTTGCCCAGTTTCGCCAACAGGTGGAACGGCGCATTGATGGTTCCCTGTCCGAGGACGAATTTAAACCCCTACGCCTGATGAACGGGCTGTACCTGCAACTGCATGCCTATATGCTGCGCGCGGCTATCCCCTATGGCACGCTGAACGGGCGCCAAATGCGTACACTGGCGATGGTCGCCGACCGCTGGGACAAGGGATATGGCCATTTCACCACCCGCCAGAATATTCAGTACAACTGGCCAGCCCTGCGCGATGTGCCCGATATGCTGGACGCGCTGGCAGATGTGGGGATGCATGCCATTCAGACATCCGGCAATACGATCCGCAATATAACGGCTGATCATTTCGCAGGGGCCGCGGCCGACGAACTGGAAGACCCACGCCCCGTGGCCGAATTATTGCGCCAGTGGTCCACGGACCACCCGGAATTTCAATTTCTACCCCGCAAATTCAAGTTCGCCATCACCGGCAGTGAAAACGACCGCGCCGTAACGCGCGCCCATGATATCGGTCTGAAAATCGTGCGAAACGAAGGTGGCGAACATGGCTTTCAGGTCACAATCGGTGGCGGGCTGGGCCGGACCCCCATGGTGGGCCGGGTGATCCGCAAGTTTTTGCCAAAGCCCGATTTACTGCCCTATGTTGAGGCCATCGTCAGCACCTATAACCTGCTGGGGCGGCGCGATAACAAATATAAGGCCCGCATCAAAATCACCGTCCATGAACACGGGCTGGAAGAAATCAGCGCGTTGGTCGAACAACGCTTTGACAAACTGCGTGCCAGCTTCAAAGGCTTTGATCAGGCGCTTTTGGCGGATCTGGAGGAACAATTCGCCCCCCCGGTGTTCGTCACCAAATCAACCAAACCCTTCACGGTTGCCCACAGGTTTGACCCGGTTTTTCGCGCGTGGTGCGACACCAATCTGGCCGATCACAAAAACCCGGATTACGCCATTGTAACCGTTTCCCTTAAATCCCACGGCCAGACACCGGGGGACGCAACATCAGATCAGATGCGCAAGCTGGCGCAACTGGCCGAACAATTCGCCCATGACGAACTGCGCATCAGCCATGAACAAAATATCATCCTGCCCCACGTCCATAAGGGCGACCTGCCCGCCCTGCACGCGGCGTTGCAACTGGCCGGCCTTGGCACAGCAAATATTGGGCTGATCAGTGACATCATCGCCTGCCCCGGCATGGATTACTGCGCACTGGCCACGGCGCGTTCGATCCCTGTTGCCCAACAAATTGCAACCCGGTTTGACGACCTGAAGCTGGAACATGATATTGGCCCGCTAAAGATCAAGATATCGGGCTGCATCAACGCCTGCGGGCATCACCATGTGGGGCATATCGGCATTCTTGGGCTGGATCGCGCAGGCGTGGAAAACTATCAGATCACCCTTGGCGGGGACGGCACAAAAGACACGGTTATCGGCACCCGCGCCGGGCCCGGTTTTGCCTATGATCAGATTGTACCGGCCGTTGAACGGTTGGTTTTTGCCTATCTGGACCTGCGCGAAACCCGCGATGAAACTTTTCTTGAGGCCTTTAACCGCCTTGGCATTGCCCCGTTCAAGGCCGCCCTTTACCCAGCAAAGGATCACGCAAATGCCGCTTGAAGCCCCCCTTGCCCCCGCCCCGGAACGGGTGATTGACCTGAACAACCGCTATCGTCACCACGGCGCGTTGGCGGTTTTGGAACACGCCCTGTGCGACCCCCAGATTGGCAATATTGCACTGGTTTCCAGCTTTGGTGCGCAATCGGTGGCCCTGCTGCATATGCTGTCGGTGCTGGACCGCAGCGCGCCGGTTCTGTTTGTGGATACTGAGCTGTTGTTCAAAGAAACACTGACCTATCAGGTGGAACTGGCTGATCATCTGGGGCTGACAAACGTGCAAATCATCCGCCCCGATCGCAGCGCCCTGTTTGCCCGTGACACTGACGGGCTGCTGCACCGGCTGAACCCGGACGCCTGCTGTGCGCTGCGTAAAACTGCGCCGCTAAAAACCGCGCTTTCGGGGTATGATGCATGGATCACCGGGCGCAAACGGTTTCAGGCAAGCACCCGGTTGGATCTGACCCTGTTTGAGGCCGACGATCAGGGGCGCATAAAGGTAAACCCACTGGCCCACTGGTCATCAAAAGACGTGCAGGACTATATCGCCAATAACAACCTGCCCCACCACCCGTTGGTGGCGCAGGGTTTCCCTTCCGTCGGATGTGCCCCCTGCACCAGCCGCGTCAACGCAGGCGAAGACGAACGTGCCGGGCGCTGGCGCGGGCAGGCCAAAACCGAATGCGGCATACATTTTGAAAACGGATCAGCACAGCCCGGCGGGCTGGCCGCCTGAGCGAAGGACTTAAGACATGAACACGATCATACGTGACGACGGCTTTCACAGGGATGACTGGACTGGCGGCTTTGCTGACATCAGCGAACACAATGCAAAACCCACGACCCAAGGTCTGGATTTAGCGCCTGACACAGCGCCCGAAACTCTGGCCCCGATGTTGCAGGGCACCGCCATGATCCGCGTTGATTTCCCCGACTTCGCCGACGGCCGGGGTTTTACAATCGCACGCCGCCTGCGCCTGATGGGCTATCGCGGGCGCCTGCGCGCGCGGGGCCATATAATAGCTGACCAATACGCAATGGCGCGCCGCGCCGGGTTCGACGAAATAGAAATCAGCCCCGAACTGGCGGCCCGCCAACCCCAGGAACAATGGCTGTTTCGCGCCAATTGGCACGCCCATGACTATCAGTCGCGGTTGCGCGCTGCGCTTTAGGCTTCAAAAACCGGACAAACCAACCTAAAGCGGGGGGCGGGCCATATGCCCGCGACGCAATTATGAATGAACATATCACCGTGACCAATACACCCACAGCCAAAACACCCACCCTGCCCGACGCACAGACAGTCACCCAAGTTCGCCATTGGACTGACAGCCTGTTTTCATTTCGTGTGACCCGACCGCGATCGTTACGGTTTCGGTCCGGTGAATTTGTGATGATTGGCCTGCTTGGCGACAATGGCAAACCATTGCTGCGCGCCTATTCAATTGCCTCACCGGCATGGGATGACGAACTGGAATTTTATTCCATCAAGGTGCAGGACGGTCCCCTGACCAGCCGGTTGCAACATATCCAACCGGGGGATGAAATTATCCTGCGCCCCAAACCCGTGGGCACATTGGTGCTGGACGCGTTGTTGCCCGGCAAGCGCCTGTGGTTTTTTGCCACCGGCACAGGTATTGCGCCCTTTGCCAGCCTGATGCGCGACCCCGACACATATGAGCGTTATGATGAAGTGATCATGATGCACACCTGCCGTGATGCGGCAGAGCTGGATTATGGCCGCGAACTGGTCGAAAGCCTGTCTGACGACCCGCTGATTGGCGAAATGGTTGGGGATAAGCTACGGTATTATCCGACAACCACCCGTGAAACGACACCCCATATGGGGCGGATCACCGACAATCTGAAATCCGGCAAAGTGTTTGAAGACCTTGGCCTGCCGCCAATCAACCCCGACACAGATCGGGGCATGGTGTGTGGATCACTCGGGTTTAACACCGACATGAAGGACGCACTGGAAGGCTTTGGCCTGAAAGAAGGCGCCAATTCAGACCCGGCGCAATATGTGGTTGAAAAGGCCTTTGTTGGTTAACCAACAAGCACCCGCCCCCGAAAACAAAAAAGCCGCGCCAATCCAGGGCGCGGCTTTTCGTTATTTACGATTTGTTGTTGGTTACAGGCCCAGTGCGGCCTTGACCTGATCCAGTGCAACTTTTAGCAATGCGGGATCATTCTTGGCCTTGTTAACCGCAACCTTCAGGGCCAGCTTGGCGTCCGCAGACAGATTAGACCCGTTAATCAGGTTGCCAACTGATGCAAAATCAAAGTTTTCCACATCCAACAGGGCGGCCTGTTCCTGAACGGCCACTTCCAATGCATCCTGAACAGCCTTTAACGCAGCTTCCTCAGCAGCCTTGGCGGCAGCAGCTTCCTCAGCGGCCTTGGCAGCAGCAGCAGCGGCTTCTTCAGCAGCCTTGGCAGCAGCGGCTTCTTCAGCAGCCTTGGCAGCAGCGGCTTCCTCAGCAGCCTTGGCAGCAGCAGCTTCTTCAGCGGCCTTGGCAGCAGCAGCTTCTTCAGCAGCCTTGGCAGCAGCAGCTTCCTCAGCAGCCTTGGCAGCAGCGGCTTCTTCAGCGGCCTTGGCAGCAGCGGCTTCTTCAGCAGCCTTGGCAGCAGCGGCTTCCTCAGCGGCCTTTACTACGGCCGCTTCTGCCGCAGCCTGTTCAACAGCAGCTTTTTTCTGCCCGTCATAAACATAGTAACCCCCGGCGGCGATTGCCGCGATCACCAGGGCAATGATCGTATTTTTGTTCATTGAA
>DAOURA010000169.1 GCA_030625325.1 Marinosulfonomonas sp. | reverse complement strand
CTGGCAATGGCGGTTTATGCCGCTTGGGCCACCCGCGAACACGCGCTGTTCCAACGGTTCTGGCGCCCCGACTGGGAAGCCTTCTTTAACCTGTTTTCACTGGGCTGGCCGATTGGCCTGACCGGTTTGGCCGAGGTTGGGCTGTTTTCCGCAACGGCACTGATGATGGGCTGGATTGGCACGGTTGAACTGGCCGCCCACGGGATTGCCATTCAGATCGCGTCCCTTACCTTTGGGGTGCACTTATCCTTTTCACAGGTGGCAACCATCCGGGTGGGCAAATCCCATGGCCGCGGGCAGGGCGGTGAACTGCGCCGGGGCGCATTGATGGTGGCGGCCCTGTCGGGGCTGTTTGCACTGGCCACGGCGGCAGTTTTCCTGATCTTTCCTGAACCCCTGCTTGACCTGTTCATGGACCCAGACGACCCGGTGCGCCCACAGGTTCTGTTGGTGGGCACCAGCCTGCTGGCAGTGGCGGCCCTGTTTCAGGTGGCGGACGCGGGGCAGGTCATTTCCCTTGGCTTGTTGCGAGGCCTGCACGACACCCGCGCGCCAATGGTCTTTGCCGCCATCAGCTATTGGCTGATCGGCATGCCCGCCAGCTATGGCCTTGGCTTTACCCTTGGGATGGGCGGGGTTGGTGTCTGGCTGGGGCTGGTCTTTGGGCTGGCGGTTGCGTGGCTGATGATGATGACCCGCTTCTGGCGCAAGGCAAAACACCTGCCCGGCTGACACCAACCCGAACCCTCATCTTTCAAGAAATATCCGCGCCGCAGGCCCGGCACGAAGTGCCTTAAAAACCGGCTGCCGCAGGCAGCACCGCGTGGGGGATCAACCGCGCCCCTTGGCCAGACGGTCGGACTTTTTGCGCACCAGCACGCTACGCAGATCATGCATTGCCAAAAACAGATCATCGGTGATCTCTTCCAGCTGCTCGGTGGTGGCACGCGAATTGGCCCAATGGGCCGTCAGGTTCAACTGTTCAATGGTGCGCTGGATCGTGTCCAGATCGCGGGCTGCCAGCACGTCCTGACGGGCCGCCATCCAGTCACTGATCGCGGCCATATCACCGTCAGACAGATCACGCCCGCCGTGGGGTTTTATCTCACCGTTTTTGACATTCAGCACGGCGATCTGGTCCATCTCAATGCGCCGCTGCCGGTTTTCGGTGTCCACACGAAACACAAAAGCGCCGTTCTCACGGATGCGAAAGAAATATTCCGGTAATTCGGTCGCCATGCTTGCCCCCTATTTCAGCCCTGCGCAAAACCGCTGAATGCGTGCGCAGGCCTCAACCAGCAGATCGTCAGACGTAGCGTAGCTGACGCGAAAGTTTGGTGAAACCCCAAAGGCCGCCCCAAAAACCACCGCCACCCCGGTTTCTTCCAATAGGGCGGTGGCGAATGTTTCATCATCCCTGATCAGCGTACCCGCCTCACTGGTTTTACCAATGCAGCCCGCGATTGACGGGTAAACATAAAACGCCCCCTCAGGGCGCGGGCAGGTGATGCCCCTGGCCTGGTTCAGCATCGACACCACCAGATCACGGCGCCCCTGAAACAGCGCCCGGTTATCGGCCAGAAAACCCTGCGGCCCGTTCAACGCCTCTAGCGCTGCCCACTGGGACACCGACGACGGGTTGGATGTGCTTTGTGACTGGATCTTGCGCATGGCCCTGATCAACACCTCTGGCCCGCCGGCGTACCCAATGCGCCAACCTGTCATCGCATAGGCCTTGGACACCCCGTTACAGGTTAGTGTGCGATCATAAAGGCGCGGCTCAACCTCGGCCGGGGTGGCGAATTTGAAGTCGTCAAAAACCAGATGTTCATACATATCATCCGACATCACCCAGACATGGGGGTGGTCCATCAAAACATCTGTCAGGGCGCGCAATTCATCCCGGCTATACCCCGCCCCGGTGGGGTTAGAGGGTGAGTTGAAAATCAGCCACTTGGTGTTCGGGGTGATCGCTGCCTGCAACTGGGCCGGGGTCATCTTGAAATCATTTTCAATCGTGGCTTCAACCGGCACCGGTACGCCGCCGCCCAGCAGCACCATATCGGGGTAGCTGACCCAATAGGGCGCCGGGATGATCACCTCATCCCCCGGATTAAGGGTGGCCATAAGGGCGTTGTACAAAATTTGCTTGCCGCCGGTGCCAACACTAATCTGGTCCGGGGTGTATATCAGGCCGTTTTCCCGCTTGAACTTGGCGCAAATTGCCGCCTTTAATTGGGGTATGCCGTCAACGGCGGTGTATTTGGTGTGCCCCTGATCAATGGCGGCCTTGGCGGCGGCCTTGATGTTGTCGGGGGTGTCAAAATCCGGCTCGCCCGCGCCCAGACCGATCACATCTTTGCCTGCCGCCTTCAACTCGGCCGCCATATTGGACACCGCGATTGTCGGGGACGGTTTGACGCGGGCCAGTGTGTCAGAAAGAAAGGGCATTGGTGTTTCTCCGGTTTGAATATCAAACGCGCTTGTTTTAGGGTGCCCCCCGGAACCAATCAAGCTTGAAAGGCCCATAACCCGTGACACAGGATGAAAACCCATCCAACTGGTATTCTGATGATGCCGCCACCTTTGGGGACCGCCTTGCCGGTGCGCGCGAAGCCCTGGGGCTTAGCCAACATGAATTTGCCCGCCGCCTGGGGGTCAAAGATAAAACCATTCTTGCCTGGGAACAGGACATGGCCGAACCCCGCGCCAATAAATTGCAAATGATGTCCGGGGTGCTGAATGTCTCCATGCGCTGGTTGTTGACCGGCGAAGGTATCGGTTTGGCCGAACCGGGTACGGTTGAATTGACGGCGGACGTAACCCGCCTGTTGGCCGACCTGCGCGAAGTCAGCGGTCAGGCCACGGTCCTTGGGCAGCGCGTCGCGCGCATTGAAAAGCGCCTGCGCGCCGTATTGAAAGAAGAACTATGACAACCGAAACGCCAGAGGCCCGGCTTAAACGGATGAAAATGCGTGCCTGGCGGCGCGGCATGAAAGAAATGGACCTGATCCTTGGCCCTTTTGCCGACCGGCATCTGGCACAACTGGGCGAAGATGACCTGTTGTGTTTTGACCAGATCCTGAATGAAAATGATCAGGATCTCTATCAATGGGTCAGCGGCCAGACGGCGGCCCCCGCCCCATTGCAAAAATTACTGGAACGTGTCGCGCGTGATGCCGGAACCCACGGGTAAACCCGGCGGTTCTGGATGTCAGGGAAATCACCACCCGGTGCATGATCTGACAGATGCCTAGGTGGGGACTTGGAAAAGTAGAAAAATACTGATTGACCCGTTCATTACATAACGGTTGATATCGTTGAGTGAATTGGCCCGGATTCCCCTAAAAATACGAAACCCTGCGGAATTTCAGCAAATGAATCTATATTTTTTTGCTCATTTTTCCGGGTTTAACCGAATATTGGTAAATCTGCCCCAGTGTCCGTCCAAGGCAGCAAAGGCGGAGAAAATTATGAGCATGCTTTCCCAAATCGGGGTAAAGGCTGAAACCAGCTTTATGTCCCAATATCTGGAATCACTGGCGTTGGTTGAACGGCTGCACCGGTTGCTACTGGACGTTATCAAGGATGAATTTGAACGGGTTGGCACCCTGGAAATAAACGCAGTTCAGGCGTTGTTGTTGTTTAACATCGGCGAAAATGAAGTGACGGCGGGTGAATTGAAATCGCGCGGCTATTATCAGGGTTCCAACGTCAGTTATAACCTGAAAAAACTGGTGGAAATGGACTATATGCACCACCAGCGTTGTGAAATTGACCGCCGCTCGGTCCGGGTGCGTCTGACAGAAAAGGGGCGCGCGGTGTTCAAAACGGTTGAAGACCTGTTTGAACGACACGCCGATGGCCTGCAAAGCCGCAAGGTGCTTGATCGCGCCGGGATCGAAAATATAAACTCGTCCCTGCGCCGTGTTGAACGCTACTGGACTGACCAGATCCGCTATATCTACTAATTGGTGTTAGCGGGTCGCACGGTCAAGGTTGCGCAGCCACCCGGCAACCGCATGGCCAAGGGTTTTGTGGCTGTCAGCGTCCATGTGAATTGGGTCCTGTGGGCTGGCGCTGGCAATCTTACCTGCGTCCAGTACCGCAACCCCCATCGCGCTTTCCAGCAGGGCCATGTTATCGGCCAGCCCCAGTGAGGCTTCATGCCCGCCCTGCCATTCTGCCCGCCGTTCCCAGTTGGTATCATTGACCTGCGCGGGCAGGGGCGGGGGCACGATTACCCCGATGCGCGGGGGTGTTGTACTGTCCCATGGCCCCGGCCCGCCGCCGGTTTCACGGGTGCACCCCACCAGACGGCCAATATTTTCGGTGATTGTCAGCGCACTGGGCGCAAAGCGGGCCTTAAAGTCATTGGTGCCCAACATGATCAATAACCAGTCCAGCGGGCCATGGCTTTTCAGGGCAACCGGCAGGTGCAACAGCCCGTTCATTGCCGGGCCCAGCATTTGCGGGTCATCATGTATGGTGGTGCGACCGGGCAGGCATTCTTCGATCAATTCGGCGCCCAGATCGGTGGCCATGACGCAGGGCCATCGGATGTCGGGGCCAAAACGCACTCCGCTGCCATCGGGCGGGGTGCCCCAACTGTTGGAATCACCATAAACCATCACCCGCATTTTATTGGCCCCCTACCAGTGCCCGGTATTTTCCATGCTTAGCCATGGCTCTGCCAGTTCTTTTGCATCCCCCATTTGCAGCAGCTCGACT
>DAOURA010000066.1 GCA_030625325.1 Marinosulfonomonas sp. | reverse complement strand
GCCAGAAACACGTAAAGAATGGTGATCAGCGCCATCACCCACGCGGTTCTGGCCAGTGTCAGGTACAGGGCCAGCCCGGCCGCGATCAGCAGACAAAAGTGCATGGGGCCGGGGGGCCTGCCTGATTTGGTCCGTAAAATTTCAAGGGCAACGCTGGCGGCGACGATCTGAATGGCAAAGGATACCGGGTGCACGTCACTGCCAATGGCGCGCTGAACCATGTCGCGCCCGGTTTCAACAAACCCGGTGCTGGTGGCAATTTGCAGGACCGACAGGCCAAACCCCACCGTGATAAACCCCGCCATCAGCCGATAAAGTGCTGTTAGTGCGCCCGGATGTTGTAGAAAAGTAACCGCAGAATTTGTGAACAGCCCATACAAAACCAGCAGCGTCAAAAGCGAAACGGTTGCCCCAGTATCAGCCAGCGGATTGGCCAGATGTGACAGGGAACCAGCCAGAAACCATGCGCAAAGGCCTGCAAGAAACAAGGCGGAGTTTTCGGCCAGCCGCATCCGAAAAAGAAACACGACCCCAAGCCCGGCAAGCATAACAGTGGCCATGACTTCCGACAGATGGGGCGCGCCCAGGTTTTCTGCAATTCCGCCAAGCCAGCGCAGGGCAAACAGGGCCAGTATGATCCGGGCTTGGGGTGTGGGGGCGGGCGGCTGTGTCAATTTTCGGCTGCCGAAAACCGGGCCTGCCTGTGGGGCGGGGTCGCAAAAATATCGGTGCGCACCGACATGAACCGGACAGCCAGCCACCAGAACAGGCCCTTACGAATAACCGTTCCTGCCAGAACAGCCACCGCCACCCCCAGTGCCCCGCCCCACAGCCCGCCAATGGTAAGCGCAAGGGTGCTTAGACCCAGAGAGGCCGCGCTTGCCAGCATTGCCTGGCGCTGAAAACCGCACATGTTCAGGGCAATATCTGCCGGGCCGGTGGCGGCGTTGATCACCCCGGCTAAAATCAGGATGCGCAGGGCGGGGGTGGCCTGTGCGAAGTCGCCGCCAAATAGCCCCAGAAACTGTGGGGCAAGCCAAAAAAGAACAACACTAATCAGGGCCGTTGCAACTGTGGTTTTGGTGGTGGCACTGTGGATGATTACGCGGACATGTTGGCGGTTATCCTTGTGCCAGGCCTGTGCCAGCATTGGGCCAAGCACGACATTATAGCTGGTCAGGGGAAAGGCCAGCAACATGGCCAGCCGGTTGGCCGCAAAATAGTAACCCGCAGCCGTTGTCCCGGCGCAAAGCCCCACAAGAACTACGTCTGCATTTGCCAGAAATATATTGGAAACCGATGTGATCCAGAACGGGTTGGTTGCCTGGGGAATTTCGTGCAGGGCAGGGCCGGAAATGTTGCCAAATCCGGGTCTTGATCCGGTTGCCCGGTACAGCAAAAATCCCTGTACCAGCCCGATGATCAAAAGGGTTATAAGCAGTATCCATAAGACCGAGGTGACGGTGGTTTTGATTTGACCCTGCCCCAGAAACAGGGCTGTAACCAGCCCCGCCGCCGCACTGCGCCACAGGATTTCTTTTGGGATAAGTGACAGTTTTATCAGATGAAAACCGCGCGCGATGTGGGATTGAAGGTCAACCCAGCCGACCAGCGGGATCAGGCAAAACCCAAGGATGATTTGCAGGTGTGAAATATCAGTCAGCGCGCCAAGGTTTTTGGCACCAAGGGTAAGTAAAAGGGTTGCGGCAAAAACGATTATTGTACCCTTGGCAGCAATGGAAAATGCGCGCGACACAAAGGCCGCAGTGGCCCCAGTGTCGGGGCCGTTGGCAAGGGGCGGCAAAAACCGAAGGGCCGCAATTTGTTGGCCACGCCCGCCCAGAACTGACAGGATCAGTGCCGCATTCAAAAAGAAAGCCACCTGGCCAAAGCCCTGTGCCGACATTGTGCGGGCCAGCAATATTGAAAACCCATAGGTCGATAGGGCTGCTGCCAGTTTGATCAGCAGGGCGTGGTTTGCCCGCGCGGACAGGGTGGATGTTGGGTTCATTCGGGTGGCCCCGGTGCTCACTTGGTAAACACAACCCTAACGAAACGTGATTAATGCATTGTTAATATGTAATATAACAAGTCAGTATTTTAAAATGCTGAATAGCCCCGGCCTGTCTTAGGAAAACGGATCTTTTGTGATGGTTATCTTGAAGGCAATCCTGCGCTGACCGGCCCGTGGCGCAGTGGGGTTCCGTTGCCGTTAAATTCGGAAAAGCGGGGTAAATCGTCAGCAATATCGAACCATGAAATACGTTCTGAATCAAAGGAATGACCGTTTGGAATTAACACATCAGGATTATCAAAAGTGCTGATATGGATTTCAAAGATTGGCCCACCCCGTGTGCTGCTGACACCTTCCCATGTTAATGGCGTCCCACACTTGCCACAAAATGCACGGCCCACCCCTTTGGACGATTCGTAGATTTTACGCTTGTCCCCGCTAAAGTGAACTTTATCAGCCATGAACCCCACCAATGTAACGACAGGCCCACCAGTGTGTTTGCGGCAACTGTTACAGTGGCAGTGATTAACGCCAAAAGTTTCACCAGTGGCTTCGTATCGAACCGCACCACACATGCAACCGCCTGTTGTTTTTGTTGCGTCAGTCATCTTGTTCTCCAATGCCGGTTATGGGTTGTGCCAATGCGCGCAGGAACTGTTTGCGTCAACACCATTGGGCACAATTTGGCGGCAGGTCCAGTGCTTTTCGGATTGTTTTTTGTTTAAGGCATCTGTGAATGCGGCATCGTGATTAACGCATTGTTAAAGGATTTAATTTTACAAAAACCCTATGCAATGCGCCAAAGGGTCCGCTGATCCGGCGCGAAACAACTTAGCAAAGTTGCGGGGCAGGGATGAAAGATAACACTCACGTAAACATCATGGGGACACGCGGTGTCCCGGCGGCCCATGGGGGGTTTGAAACCTTTGCCCAGCAGTTGGCGCTGTATCTGGTGGATCAGGGATTTTCGGTCACGGTGTATTGTCAAAGTGACGGCCCGGCGGACCTGAGCGGGCGGGAAGATTACTGGAATGGTATTCACCGGGTGCATTTTGGAACCAGGCGCACGGGTGCTGCGGGCACGATGGAATTTGATCTGGCCTGTGTGCGGGACGTGATGGCCAGACCCGGTGTTGATCTGGTTCTTGGCTATAACACGGCCGTTTTCAACCTGTTGCAAAAGCTGCGCGGCCGGCGGGTTTACATGAATATGGACGGCATTGAATGGAAGCGAAAGAAATGGTCAGCGCCCGCCAAGCTGTGGCTGCTGATGAACGAAATAATAGGGGCCAACCTGTGTGATACGCCGATCGCGGATCACCCTGAAATTGGCCGCCATATCGCCAAAAGAACCCTGCGTTCGCCCGTTGTGATCCCCTATGGCGCGGATGAGGTGCGCCACGCCGACACCGGCCCGGTTCGCGAACTGGGCCTGATACCGGGGCGGTATTTTATATCGATTGCCCGGATCGAGCCTGAAAATTCCATTCTGGAAATCATTCAGGCCCATCAAGGTGCCGGGTCGGGTATGGATCTGGTTGTTCTGGGGCACTTTGAGCCCGATAATGCCTATCACCGGCAGGTGAAGGCGGCCGGTCGTGGGCGGGTGGTATTTGCGGGGGCGATTTTCGAAGATCACCGGGTCAAATCATTGCGGTTTCATGCGCGCGCCTATTTTCACGGCCATCAGGTGGGGGGCACGAACCCGTCACTGGTGGAAGCCCTTGGCGCAGGCAACGCTGTGATTGCCCATGACAATGCTTTCAACCGCTGGACTGCGGGCGAAGGGCAGTTGTTTTTTGATACGGTTCAGACCTGCCGGGCCCATATTCGCAGGCTTGCCCATGACGACATTGCCCTGCAAACTGCAAAGGTCGCCGCACGAAAACGCCATGCAGCGGATTTTCGGTGGGGGGATGTTCTGGCGCAGTATCAAACCCTGTTGCTGGGGGATGCACGCGCGGTTCAGATTGCGGCTGAATAACCGTCCCCATAGGCGGAATATTCTGATCTTCTGGTTTTTGTGTGAACCTGCGCCAACACCGGCAATAATACCGCCGAGGGCGCCATTGCGGCGCGAAGCGGCAACAGGGCCGTGCGCAGGTCACTTTGGCTGGTGCTTGCCCATTTGACCAGCATCACAACCGCATCTGCGTAACGCGCGATATAGCGCGCATCGACCACCGGCAGCAGGGGCGGTGAATCAATTACAATTACATCATAAATATCGCGGGCCTGCCCCAGCAGGGTTTCAAAGGTGGCAGAACCAAGTAATTGGTCGGTTGGGACTTCGCTGCGTTCTGCCCCCATGATCAGGGCAAGGGTACTGGCAGGGTCGCGGGCGTAAAATGATCCCGACAAGCCCTTGCCTGACGGGTTTTGCAAATAGTCCAGAAACCCCGCCTGGGGCACCAGCCCAAGGTGGTGGTGAACCGATGGCCTGCGCAGGTCGGCGTCTATCAACAGGGTTTTTCGCCCGGACAGGGCATAGGTGCGTGCCAATGCCAGGGCGGTTGTTGTTTTGCCTTCGCCGGGCAGGGCAGATGTGAACAGTATTATTTTACCCCTGTGCGGCCCGGCCCCTTGCAGGGGGGGCTGGCGTGGGGTGAACCCCTGATCAATCGTGGCGCGCAGTTTTCGGATGGATTCAGAATAAATTGAAAGGGGGGCGTCAATTATGGTTTCGGCAATACTGAACTGGCCCTGACCCCGGGCGGGGCTTAGGGGGATGGTTGCCGCCGCCGGGGTGCCCAGCACTTCACCAAGTTGGGTCGTGGATGTGACGCCGCCAATGTAATATTCATTCATGAATGCCAGACTGACCCCAATGCCCATGGACGCCGCCAGTGCTGCCAGCAGCACCAGATTGCGGTTGGGAAACCCAGGTGTGGTTGGTTCAATCGCCGGGGAAACAACACGGCTGTCAGCGATCTGAATACGGGCCTGTGTTTCAAGGTCACGCATGTTGGTCAGCAGGTTCTGGTACTGGGTTCTGGCGATGCCTGCGTCCTGTTGCAGCGCATATATTTCAGCCAGCATTTTCGGCGACAGGTCGCTGTCTAAAACGCTGCGGCGCAATTGGCCACGCAGGTTGGCAGTGCTTTGGTTAAGGGTCTGTAGCTGTGTTGAAATGCCTTGAATTGTGCGCGAAGACTGCAAGCCAAGTTCAGTGTCCATATCAATCAGTGCCTGATGGGTGTTCAGGGGGTTTGCCCCTGTGGGCGGGCTTGTTATCTGGTTTAAAAGCGCCTGTCTGTCGCGACCCAGCTGGCCAAGGGTTTCATCCCCAAGGGCGGCGGCCAGGCCTGCCCAGTCCTGGCGTTGCATCAGGCGCAGGGCATTGGTGTGTTCGTGTTCTTTAGTTTGCAGGGCCTGATCGGCCTTTTGCAACCGGGTCCGCAGGTCTGCCACGCCACCCCGCCCGTCGCCCGCACCAATGGCCCCGATGTTTGTGGCGACAAACCTGTCAAAGGCGGTTTCATACCCGGACAGGGCCATGCGTGATGATGTGATCTGTTCCTGCAAAACGTCGCGCGCGGTTAGCGACGCGGTAATTTTGGCCTGCACCTGCTGGCGGATATATGCATCGGCCATTTTATTGGAAAGCTCTGCGGCCCGGGCGGGGGATCGGGACGATACGGATACCGATATCAGATAGGTAAGCCCGCGCCGCCGGATGGATGTGGCATCTTTAAAGCGGGCCAAAGTTTTTGCAGTCAGCTGCGGGTGGTCACGCACGGCGGCATTGGCAATTCCCACCGCGCGCGACAGGCGTTGGGAAAACCCGATTTGGGCGCCATATTCGGGGTCAGCGTTCAGGCTTTCGTCGGTAATAACCGACAGTGCCACCGCGTCAGAGCGCAGGATTTCGACTTCACTGTCGACACGGGCATTGTCACGCCCGCTGGTGCCGGGGTATGGGGCGCCGGGGTTCAGCAGGTTCTTTTTGTCGGGGTCAATCAGGATCAGGGATGTGGCCGTGTAGGTTGGGGTGACGATCAGCAGGAACAACCCGGCCAGCGCGAATATCACAACCCCGGAATAGGCAATGACCCGCATCTGACGACGCAGCAGGGCCACGATTGTGCGGATTTCAAATTCCTTGACGGGGGGTGTTTCTGCAAATTGCACTAGGGTTTTCCTTTTGAATTTTGTTCGGGCCCAAGGCCCAATGCGACAAGGGCCAGCAACAAAAAGGCGTTGGCCTGAATTTCAAGGCTGAAATCCACAAGGGAATGAATTGCCCCAAGGGCCAGCGCGGCAAATGCAACGCGCGCCATTGTTCGGCCGGGCAGTGGGCTTTTTGAACGGTTCCATAACCGGGCGGCGGCCAAAAAACCGATCAGGGGGGGGATTGAACCGATGATCACACCGCATTCGGCCCACAGGGTAAGGTATGTCGAATGCCCCCTGTCCCAGACCCGCCCGGCCGTCACGCCGGGGGCGTGAAATTGTTCAAACGCCAGGGGGAAACTGTCAACGCCAAAGCCGGTTAACGGGCGCGCCGCGATCATGTCTGTGATCTGACCGTAAAGGGCTAAACGTGATGAACCGGACACCCCTAAATCAAAAAACCGCACCAGCAGGTCCTGACCACCAATGGCAAAGCATAGCCCAATACCCCCCAGAACCAGCGCAAATTTCATTTTAACGGTGCTGCCAGAGCCCAGGATCAAGGCTATCGCAGCCAGAAAGCTGGCGGTGATGCCCATTCTGGACCGGGTCAGGGCAAGGGCCACAAGAATAACACCAAGGGCGCAGGGCAAAATCACCGCCATTGCGGGCTTTAGCATGGGCTTGGCGGGTCGCCCGTTCAACAATAGGCCAAGCCCCAAAATCAGCCCCATTCCAAGGTGGGTTGCCAGTGAATTCCGGTTCACAAAGGTGCCGGTTGCCATGCCAAAAAAGGCGTATTTTTCAGCGACAAAATTGGTATCCCCAAAAATTTTAAGGGCCAGAATGGCAATCAGGGCGTGAATGGTTATGCCAAAAAACAACACCTTGCCGATGGTTTTGGCCCGGCCGGGGTCGCGGGCTGCAAACAGCATAAGACAAAAGAAAAGCAGGTAACTTGTAATTCGTAAGGCACCCAAAATTGTTGGCCCCGGCGTCAGGCTTAGGTTGCGCAGGGTGATGCCACCTGAGGGCAGTTCAACCCAAATACCCCCCGACAAGGCAGGCAGGGGCGCGCCCTGAAATAATGCAAACCCGACAAATATCAGCCCAAGCGTCAGCAATGTTCGGGCGTGTTTGGGCACGTCGGATTTTACCCATGTGCCAGTCAGGGCGGCTATGAATCCGGTCAGCCCAAGTAAAATGGCCCAGAACAGCCAGATCAGGGGGTGATTGCTGGCCAGCGGAAGCGGGGCCAGCAGCGTGATTCCCGTGGGCACAAAAACAATCAGGGTTTCAGGCCAGATGCGCCGTGCCCGGCGCAAGACCCTTATCCGTGGGGGTGAAAAAGGAATATTATTCCCCTCAACCGGGGGAACGGTGAAAATCTCAGGTCTTTTTGTCATTTCACCACCGCCATTTTGATCAGGATATTGGATAGGCGATCTTGGTTTTTGGTGCTGGCGGATGCCGCAACTGCCAAAATCTGGGGGCGGGTTTCAGGGCGTTTGATAACAAATCCGGCCAATAATTCGGCACCTGACTGGGTGGTCAAAAGGGTTGCTATGTCCCTATCGCCGATGCCATTTACGGTGTTTTCCCCGCGGTTTTTCGGGGCTGCTAACAGTAAAAACCGCCGCTCTGCTATCCAGCCTTCAAAGGGGGCATTGCTGCGGGACTTTTCAAGGAAAAAATCACGTGACATCATATTGTTAAGGTGGTTTTCGGCCTGCGCTGCCACAAGGTATGCCAGACCATGTGTTGGCATTTCAGCAATAACATTTTTGGCAAATTTTCCACATTTCAGGGCCTGAAAGCGCAGGTCGGCCGCGGGCATGAAAAACTGTCGGGGTGGCGACATATTTTTTTCACATGCCATCAAAGTTTTCTGTGTGGCCCGCAGAGAAAAATGCACCCGTGGAGTGACCTGTTGGTTTTGTGCCAGACGTTGGGCCTGCCTGAACGTGCCCATCTCGGCCCCAAAGATCAGGACCGAAATGGCCGTAAAGCCCAACATTAATATTACCGTCGTATTTATCTGCATGCTTCCCTGCGGGTCGGCCGCAAAATTGACCGGCCGTTTTCAGTATCGATAAAATGCGAAAGAACATTAAGAAAACATTAATCATTATCCGGGGATATAGCGGCTGTGGCAGTTGTTGCCGCGCAATTTTGGGTTTGGATTTAGATGCACAGATTATTTTTGACAGGTTTGCTGGCGGCCTTTTTCGCCCAGCCGGCAATTGGGCAGGTGACGCAATTTGATGGTTTCAAGTTAAAGGTGATGTGTGGTCAGGGGAAATGTGCCAATGCAATCCGCGCCACGGTGAACCAGGTCCGAAAACAGAAATTATCAGAGGATGATTTCAATTCGCAACTGGGCATAATCGCCATAGCGTTGTTTGAAGAGGTGCGCAGCGCAGATCAGCAAGTGGCGTTTCAGATTGCCGAGGCCATGCAAATATTGGCCAGCTTTTCCGGTGACACGGAACAGCAAAGTTCCCTGATCTGGGTGTCGCAGGAAATAATTAACGGGAACACCGATCTGTTTGATCTGGACGACCCTTTTTCCGCCAGCCCGTCATGATCACCAAGGCTGGCCAAATTTGGGTGATTTCCCGGATGGTTGCAATTTTCTACAAAACAGATGGGAGATTTTAAGAAGAAATTAACCAAAGATACCCCCATTTAGGGCTCATCATTTCTGGGTAGGCTAATGTTGCCGGGGGTGAAAAGTTAACGAAGGTGATCCCGATGAGTTATATTTTTGCAGACGATATTGCGGTTTCGGCGGCGTCGCAAAAATTGCCATTCCGGGTCTATAGGGGGGTTGTAAAACGTGTGCTGGATATTGTTCTGGTTCTACTGATTTCGCCCGTTGCGCTGCCGATTGTTTTTATTGTTTGGCTTATTATGCGGCTGGGTGGTGGTGCCGGTTTTTACCGCCAGCCCAGGGTTGGCAGGGGGGGGCGCCTGTTTGATTGCTGGAAAATCCGGACGATGCAATTGGATGCCGAACGAATATTGCAGGACTATATTAATTCAGACCCGCTAATTGCACGGGAATGGGGGAGGTCGCAGAAATTAAAGAATGATCCGCGCATCACGGCGGTTGGGCATTTTCTGCGAAAAACCAGTATTGATGAATTGCCACAGCTTTGGAATGTACTGATCGGGGATATGTCACTGGTTGGCCCGCGCCCATTTACGCCAAACCAAAAGGCCCTGTATGACGGGCAAAACCCCGGCAGGGCCTATTACCGGCTGCGTCCTGGAATTTCGGGACTTTGGCAGGTTAAATCACGCAATCTGGGGGCGTTTCGCATGCGTATCGCATTTGATGAAACCTATGCCAGGGATGTGACGTTTTTGAATGATCTGCGGATTTTGGCGCGGACCGTTCTGGTGGTTTTGCGCGCCACAGGGAAATAGCTGATCAGGGCCGTAAAAACCACCCTGGGGCGGTATCCCAATAGTGTGAAGTCGGTAGTATTGAAGTACGGTCGGCATTTGTGTTATGAAATATTCAAATATTCAGATAATAACGCAAACTCGGGAGTTTAACCATGTTGGATCAAGTCAAGGACGGTGATCTGGAAAATGCAAAGAGCATGTCGATCATTGTGACCAAGGGTACACTTGATTGGGCATACCCACCATTTATTCTGGGCACCACAGCCGCCGCGATGGATATGAAGGTGACGATGTTCTTCACGTTCTACGGCCTGCCTCTGCTGCTGAAAAAGCTGGACATGAAGCTTACAGCACTTGGTAATCCGGCGATGAAAATGCCGATGATGGGTATGCACATGGGCATGCCAAATCTAATGTCGATGGTTCCCGGTGTTGACCGCGCGGCGACTACGATGATGAAAAACCTGATGAACAAAAAGGGTGTCGCATCTATCGAAGATCTGCGCGAGGCGTCGATTGATAGTGACGTTCGCATGATCGCCTGCCAGATGACGCTGGATCTGTTTGAATATTCCCCCGACGACATGATCGATGGGATCGAACTGGGCGGTGCCGCCACCTATATGGAAGTTGCGGCAAAATCCGACATCAACCTGTTTATCTGAACCGGGCAACCAAGCCCGAAACCGAAAAAAGAGAGAAAACTATGACTGAACATGTGCTGAATGCCGAGGGGCTGAACTGCCCACTGCCAATCCTTAAGGCCAAGAAAATGCTGAAATCTGTGCCATCAGGTGAAGTGTTGAAAGTCATATCTACAGATCCGGGTTCGGTTGCAGATTTTGCAGCCTTCTGCCGCCAGACCGGGAATGAGCTGCTTAGCTCATCCAGTGAAGGTGACAAGTACCTGTTTGAGATCAAGCGCAGCTGATCCCTGATCAAAAGACAAGCTTTGAAAGACCCGGCACCAGTTGCCGGGTTTTTTAGTTTTGGCTGTTTTTGATCTTTTGCACAAAGCCCAGAAACCGTGAAACCCAAGGGTTCGACGTGGTGTTTCGCATGTGGCAAAACCCGGCCATCAGGTTGTGGGCAACGATACCATCATGGGCACCATCCACCCCGTGGCCACGTGTGATTTCGCGGGCAAAGGTTGTATCGGCGGGCAAATTATCGATCCGGGCATAGTGGAATTCATGGGCAGGGGTGGTTTCGCCCTGTGTGCCCCATGGGTGCGTTTTCAGTGGGGTGAACTTTGTATAGCCACGCCCCTGCGGACGCGCATTCATCACCGCGTCACCATCAATAACGCCACACATGGGGTATGATTTGCCTTGCCAGTGGAT
>DAOURA010000097.1 GCA_030625325.1 Marinosulfonomonas sp. | reverse complement strand
TCATAGCCCCAGGCACGCGCCAAATCCGCCGCTAGCGTTGGCCTGCCCCCGGCCAGTTGGTCAATCACGGCCCCAACCCAAGGGGCCCAGGTGCGTTGAAAATCAAACAGTGTGCCGTCTTTATCAAATAGTACTGCCTTTGCGCGCATCCCTTACCCCCTTAAGTCCAGTTGTACTGGGCGCCACCCGGCAGGCCCTGACGGGCCGCCATGGGTTGGTCATAGCCCAACCCGGCCCCATCGCAAAATTCAACAACCCAATCGTCATCATTCATCATAAAATCCAGAACAGACCCCAAAAATTCAGTGTCCTGCGCACGGGCCCGCATGTCATTGGCATCTGATCCGGTGGCCCCCAGAAACACCGGCAGTAATTCGTCGTTACCGGCCAGCCAGCCAAGGGCCTGCAAGGCAATTGTTTCGGCCTGTTCCTGCTTCATTTTTTGCCCCATTCCCGAAAATTGAAACTAATTTTTAACCTATCTCAACGAATACTAACCAGAACCAGTAAAAAATGAATCAATTTTCAGGGATTTCATGGCCGGACGCATTTTAATAGCAGATGATGTTGCAACAAACCGCATCATATTAAAGGTCCGCCTTTCTGCTGCCTCCTATAATGTGTCGCACGCCAGCACCCAGACCGATCTGTTAGAGCTTGCCCAATCTCAGCAACCAGACCTGATTGTCCTGAATAGTTCCTTTCAAAATGACCGTGGCATCGACCTGTGCCATGACCTGAAACAAAACCCAAAAACCAAAACAATCCCGATTTTAATTATTGCATCCGACCTGAACCCAGCCGAGCGCCTTGCCGCATTGCACGCCGGGGCCTGTGATTTTCTTGAAAACCCGATTATTGACAAAGGTCTTTTACCGCGCATCAGAAATTCCCTGCGGGTGCGCAGCATTCAAAAAGAACTGCGCCTGCGCCGGGGAACGGCAACTGAACTTGGCTTTCAGGAACCAGCGGCAGCCTTTTCACACCCCGCACAGGTGGTGGTGGTTCGCGGTGCCATCAGCCCCGATGATGGCTGGATCACCACCTTTGAAAACACCACGCCCTGCACCCTATATCATTTTTCACCCGCGCAGGTTCTGGATCAGGTTATCCAGCAGAAAATCAACCCGGACATCATAGTCATCGCACCGCACGCAGAACACCAAAGTGATGGCCTTTGCCTGTTGTCGGAATTGCGCAGCCGCAGCGAAACCCGCCGCGCGGCGATCATCATTGTGGACAAGACAGATGAAAGCCACCAAGGGGTTTCTGCCTTTGATCTGGGGGCCAATGACGTGGTGCCCAGTGATATCCCAAAGGCAGAATTTATCTTTCGCCTGACCCGTCAGTTGGAACGTAAGAAAAAGGCAGATCAACTTAGGAACACCCTGAACGACGGGTTGCGCATGGCCATGGTTGACCCGCTGACCGGGTTGTTCAACCGCCGCTATGCCCTGCCTTACCTGTCACGGGTCGCCGAAAAGTCCAAAATCAGCGGCAACCCCTTTACTGTCATGGTATTGGACCTTGATCACTTTAAACGGATCAACGACACATACGGCCATGCCACCGGGGACCATGTGCTTTGCGAAGTTGCCCGCCGCCTGCAGGCCAATCTGCGCAACATTGATCTGATTGCCCGCATCGGTGGCGAAGAATTTCTGGTGGTGATGCCCGACACTGGCATTAAATCTGCCCGGCGCACCGCCGAACGCCTGCGCCGGATCACCCAGAAATCGCCGATCAAAATACCCGGCGACGCCGGTGAAATATCAATCACCACCAGCATCGGGGTGTCCGTAGGTGGATTGGACGGAAAATTCCCGGCGGACGTGGAAACCATGGTTGAACGGGCCGATCAGGCCCTGCTTGGGGCGAAATCAACCGGGCGCAATCAGGTCACCATGGGCCAGTCTGCGGCCTAAAGTCAGCCTATTTTCCACCCATCATATGGCGAAATGAACGTTCCAATCGCCGGGCATTGGACACGCGCACGTCATCATCCATTGAATTGATGTGATCCAGCAATAAATCCCGCCCAATCACCTGACGGTCCAGCAATCTGGCCTGTTGCTCGGTGACAATTGTACGCACCGCACCGTGGTCATAGGGTGTCATGCGAAGGGCTGCCAACAGGGTGACAATCTGGGCGCGCACTTCTTCGCGGTTGGCTTTCAGGGCGCGGGAACGCTGGGCCATGGCGTGGCCGATTTTCTGACGGTCTTGCCGGGACAAGGCGTGGCCATATGGCCCGTACCCCAGATCACGCAGCGGCACACTGGACGCCGATGAAACGCCCGGCGGGCCACCATTGCGCCAAAATGCACCCCCGATCATGCCCACAATCAGCAGGTTCAGCGCCAGTGATGTGAACAACAATACCCGCACCCAGCGGACGCGCGGTTTTGCCTTGGGGGTTTGCTCATTGCTCATGGCTATCCCTCCTCCAGTATCAGATTAATCGATGGCATAAAGTCCCCCAGATCATAGCTGGCCCCCAGATACCCCGCCGACAGGTCATTCAGGGCCTCGGGGGTTCCATAGCCGATCCATATCCCGGCCACCGTTGCTGTCGCCAGCCCGGCCATCGCCGGCCAGCCGCCAACGGACTTCATCAGGGTCGCAAAAAATCCGGGGCGCGCAGGGCTTGAAACCTCAGGCACTGCAGGCGCAAAACCATCCGCCACAGCATCGGCATCCGCCATGATCCGGGCCATCAGGTCCTGTGACGGTGCCGGGGCGTTATCAGCCGCCCCCGCCAGCAGACGATCAAGCTCGCCCTCGTCAATCCTATCTTTATCGGTCATTTTTCATACCCCAATTCTTCGCGCTTTGCGGCCAACGCCTGGGCCAGGTTTCGTTTTCCCCGCGCTGTCAGACTTTCGACTGCCTCAACGCTTATGTCCATCACATCTGCAATATCGGGGTTTGAAACCCCATCTATGTGTCGCATTACCACCGCCTGCCTTTGCCGGTCCGGCAGGGTGTCAAGGGCGGCCTGCAGGGCCTGATGGCGTTCACTTTCAACCAGTTTATCCAAAACACCGGGGGTCTGATCCGCCGGTTCTTCGATGGCGTCCAGCGCAACACCCCGTTTGGCGCGCAGCCGGTCAATACACAGGTTTGACACCACACGGTACAACCACGTTGTCACCTTTGCCTCGCCCTGACGCCAGTCGGGCGCCACCCGCCACAGGCGCAGCATTGCCTCTTGCGCCACGTCTTCGGCCTCGGCCCTGTCACCCAGCATCCGGGTGGCAAACCCCAGAACAACCGGGGTCAGCCGTTGCGTCAGCACCCGCGCGCCGGCACGCTCTCCGTTGCCAAAGGCCACCAGCAGGGCCTCATCGGAAATATCGCGCAGATCGTCGACTGACTTATCCATGGTTACGATTGCGTATCCCGAATTCAATCACCATTCAATCAAGTACCGGCGCCGGGGGACGGCGCCGGTATTGGTTTAGCCGCCGTGATTGTGGCCTTCGCCGTGGCCGCCCATCTTGCCTTCACCTTCGCCGTGACCACCCATATTGCCGTGACCGCCCATTTTACCGCGTTCACCTTTGCCACCGCGCGGGCCGCGCTGATGCCCTTGCTCGTATTCTTCGGCTGAAATCATACCATCGCCATCGCCGTCGGCACGCATGAACATTTTTTCGGGTCCGTTGTCGCCCATTTCGGCCTGGCTTAACCCACCGTCACCGTTGGCGTCGCGCCACTGGATCATGCGTTCAAACATCTTACCGGCCCGCTTGGAGGCCATACCGGCGGCGTGGGCGGAGGCCTCATCAGCCGTAATCATCCCATCACCATTGGTGTCCATGGATGCAAAACGTGCGTCGCCAATTGCCTTAATCTCGGCCACACTCAGCTGGCCATCACCATCGGTGTCCAGTTCAGTAAAGCTCGGGCGTTCCTGCCCCATCATGCGCTCCATCATGCCGCCTTGCCCCTTGGCCACGGCGCTGACAGTCATCAGGGAACCGGCTGCAACAGTGCTTAGCACAAGGGCTGTGATCCATTTCTTACTTGTCATTGGTCTTCCTCACGTTTGTTTTGTTTTTCGCACCGGTCATTTCCTGTGCGATCTGAACATCAAACGGGGGGCGGGGCGGTTTCCGTCGCAAAAAATGCAGATTTAATTGCAACTCTTTTGCGACATCCCGACGCAAGGACAAATCGCGGGGTTTTGACGGGGCTGCCGGGGCCGTAGACATAAATGGCAATACTTCAGGATCAAAATGAAACACGACGCAGATATTGTTGAAACCCGAGAGCTGCGCCCCGCAATGGTGCGCGGCTGGAAGCGGCGCTGCCCGAACTGTGGCACTGGCCCGATGCTAAAGGGTTATCTGACGGTGCGTGACGAATGCCCGGTCTGTCAGGAAGACCTGCACCACCACCGGGCCGACGATGGCCCCGCCTATCTTAGCATTCTGATTGTTGGCCATGTGATGGCCCCGCTGATCCTGTTTGTGTTCACCCGGTTTCGCCCCGACCCGATGATACTGGCCACTATTTTTTCCATTGGCTGCGTGACACTGGCGCTATTTCTGTTACCCAGACTAAAGGGGCTGATCGTTGCCATTCAGTGGGCAAAGCGGATGCACGGGTTTGGGGGCACACCTTAGCCCGGCCAATGGAAGGGGTTCAGGTGAACGAAGTACCAGTCAGAGACGCCGCCACCATCATTTTGGTGCGCGATCCCGCCACAGGGCCAAAAATTCTGATGGGACAGCGCGGGGCGAACGCCGTGTTCCTGCCCAACAAATTTGTCTTTCCCGGCGGCGCGGTTGACCGCGATGATGCCACTGTGCCCTTTGCCCGCCCGATGAACGACATCTGTAGTGCCCGACTGGCGTCCACGGTCAAAACCGGGGACCCCCGCCGACTGGCCGGGGCGGCAATACGTGAACTTTGGGAAGAGGCCGGGCAGGTACTGGGTGCGCCCGGGCAGTGGGATGGCGACATTCCACAAGACTGGCAGACCTACGCCGATACCGGCCATGTGCCATCGGCCGAGGCGCTGCATTTTGTTTTTCGCGCCATCACGCCCCCCACCCGGCCACGCCGGTTTGACGCGCGGTTCTTTCTGGCAGACGCCGATCACCTTGCCAGTGACCCGGATGATTTTTCCGCCGCCACCGATGAATTGTCCCACCTGCAATGGATCCCACTGGATCAGGCGCGCGGTTTTGATCTGACCTTTATCACCGAGGTGGTTTTGGCCGAAATCGCCGCCACCCTGCCAAACATAACCGCCCCACAATCGGTTCCGTTCTTTGATAACACCAAGGAACAGAGCCTGTTTGAACGCCTTGGCGGGCGCTCACCGCTGGACGCTATATCGTCAGCACCAGCACCAAAATACTGACCAGCAACAGCGCGATACCCCCCAGTTCGCGCGCGCTTATTTTTTCGCGAAAAAATAGCACCGATGCGATGACACTTAACATCAGTTCAACCTGCCCGACGGCTTTTACATAGGCCGCCGATTGCAGGGTAAAGGCGGTAAACCACAGAAAACTGCCGATCATTGACGTGATGCCCACCAGTACACCAACCCGCCACACGGCAAAAACCGCCAGTATTTCGCGCCGGTCACGCACCATCAACCACAGCCCCATCGCCGTGCTTTGGCTGGCCGTTACAATCGCCAGCGTAAACCCGGCGCGCAGGGCAACACTGCCGCCCTCCAACCCCATTGACGCAGCCCGATACCCAACAGCCGAAAACCCGAACAACACGCCCGACAAAAGGCCCAAACCCGCCGCCCGGTTGAAAAACCGTTTCCAATAGGGGCCGGTATAACTGCCCTTGGGCGGGTCAGACAGCAACAGCACCGCCACAAAACCCAGCATGATCGCCCATGCCCCACCCGGCGTCACTGTTTCACCCAACACCACAAAGCCAACGATCGCCGATTGCAGGACTTCGGTTTTTTTGAACGTGATCCCCACGGCAAAATTGCGCTCAGCAAATAGTGCAACAACGCATAGGGTGGCCAGAATTTGCCCAAGCCCGCCACCAAGGGCGAAAAACCAGAACCGGCCTGATGTCTGCGGAAACGCCTGCCCGCTTAGCTGCACATAAATAACCAGCAATACCGCAACCAGCGGCGCCGAATAAATAAACCGCGAAAACGTCGCCCCGGCAGTTGAAAGCCGGGTCGATTTCAAATGCTTTTGCAGCATAAAGCGCAAGGTCTGCGCCGTGGCCGCCGCCAGTGCTATCGCAATCCAGAGTTCCATAAAACCGGGTTTGGCACAGGATCAGTCGCGTGGCCAGTGCAGAGGGGGAAACCTGTTTTGACGCCCCTAATCCAAACAGATGGTCGAAGCCGCGCCAGAACTGCCCAGAACGTCATTACACCCAAACAGCGGCTTTATCGGCGCGCAGGTCTTAGAGCGGGCCAGACAAAACCCCGTGCAATCATTCGATGAGCTACAACTTTTACTGCCCTCTTCGGTGTCTTCATAGCACACGAAACGACCCGAAAGCCCGCCCTGACCAAAGCGCCCGCCGCGCGCCGCGCAATCCTGTTGCTGGTTTTCGATCATATGCGGATCATACCCCGCCAACCCGGTGTCGGCGGGTTCATCCTTGGTGTGCTGGCAAGCGGCCAGTGTGACCATCAGGATCAGGGCAATCAGTTGTTTCATCTTTTTCACCTGCTGGGTTTCCTAAAACGGCATCGGGTGCGCACGGTGCGCAAGGGCAATATCGGCCACGACCTCGGCTGACAGGGTCAGATCGGTCGCCTTGAGGGAGTTTTTCAACTGCTGGTCATTGGTTGCCCCAAAAATAACCGACCCCATGAACGGGCGCGTCATTGCCCAGGCCAGCGCCATCTGCACCGGGTCCAGCCCGTGTTTGCGCGCCACCGCGTGATAGGCATCAATCGCCGGCCAGACGCGGGGCGTAACACGCCCGCCGATGTCATCGCTGGCTTCGCGGCGCGACCCCTTGGGGGTAACGTCGGGGGCGTATTTACCGCTAAGCAATCCACCGGCCAGCGGCGTAAACGCCATTAGCCCGACGTCTTCGTTATGGGCCAATTCGGCCAGATCAAGATCAAAATAACGGCACAGCAGGGAATATTCGTTCTGGATCGAAACAACCCGTGGCAGGTTATTGTCACTGGCCAGTTGCAGCCATTTTGCGGTGCCCCACGCGCTTTCGTTGGACAGGCCAAAGTGGCGGATGCGCCCGGCGTCAACATGGCGCTGAATTTCTTCCAGCACCTCAAGCATATTTTCTTCGGTTTCTTTCGGGTTCTGCCCGCTGGGGTCAAAGTCCCAGGAATTGCGGAAATGGTATGAGCCGCGATTGGGCCAGTGCAACTGGTAAAGGTCGATGTAATCGGTTTTCAGTCGTTTCAGAGAACTTTCCAGCGCAACACGAATACTGGCCGGGGTGATCAGCCCGCCATCACGGACTTTTTCCTGCCCCTCGCCCACGATCTTGCTGGCCAGAATAACGTCCCCCCGCCGGCCAGTGCGCGCGAACCAGTCGCCGATGATTTCTTCGGTGCGTCCGACATTTTCCGCCAGCACCGGATAGGTCGGGTAAAGTTCAGCCGTGTCGATGAAATTTATGCCTGCTTCCAGCGCGATATCAATCTGGCTGTGGCCCTGTGCCGGGGTGTTTTGCATCCCCCAGGTCATTGACCCCAAGCATAGCAGTGAAACTTCTAAATCGGATCGGCCAAGTCGTTTGGTGCGCATGTGTTTTCCTGTCAGGTTGTCTGGCACTGGCATAGCGCGGTTTTTTCAAAGGTGCGATAAGGATATTGGAAACACCCGAAAAAACAGGGACGCCTGCGGCGTCACGGCCATAAGCCCTGCGGGCGATTTGCCTGCGGCGCGAGTATTTTGAAAGGAAAAGGCGAAATGCCCCCA
>DAOURA010000151.1 GCA_030625325.1 Marinosulfonomonas sp. | reverse complement strand
CCGAACTGAAAGTCAGCGCCGACAACCACATGGGACAGGCCCAGACCTTCGCACAGGACCTGACGCGCGAAATCGGGCGGCGACAGGTTGGCAAGCACCCCGTCAAAGGGCAATTGGTACAGACGATCGACCCCCATTTTGTCAAAGCGGTTTTCGCGGGCTTCGGAATTCATCAGGCGAAAAGGCGGTGACTGGGGGTTGAAATATTCACGCGGGTGGGGTTCGAATGTGACCACCCCAAGGGGCGCGCCGGTGCGCTGTGCCTGTGTGCGGGCGATGTCGATCACGGCCTGATGGCCAAGGTGAACCCCATCGAAATTTCCAATCGCAACGCTGGCGCCACGGTCGTCATTTTTCAGGCCGTCCCAGAAAGAAATTGTTCGCATGTTGCCCCTGTGGTCTGTGCCTGTCAGTTGGATTTTCGGCTTGGGGCCAGGACCAGTGCCTCACCCTTCAGAACGAGGGTATCACCCACTGTGCAGCGACAATCAAGGCTGACACGGCGGCGCATGTGATCAATTTCGCGCACTTCAACCTCGGCCATCACAGTGTCACCGGGGCGAACGGGGGCCATGAATTTCAAAGTTTGCCCCATATAGACCGTTCCGTGGCCCGGCAACTGTTCCCCGATTACCGCAGAAATCAGGCCTGCCGTGATCATCCCGTGGGCGATACGGCCTTTGAATATAGTTTCTTTGGCGTATTCGTCATCCATATGAACGGGGTTATTGTCGGTCGAAACCTCGGCAAAAAGTGTTATATCACGGTCGGTTATCTGTTTTCGAAGGTGCCGGGTCATGCCGATTTTCAGATCTTCGATATAGATCGTGCCGCGGGGCAGATTGTCGGGCATGGGCATGGTTCTGCTGGCCTTTTGTGGCTGGGTTGATGATTGGTGGCGTGCCTTAGGCAAGGGCCGTGATTGTGGCCGTGGGGGATACTTGGTGGTGGCCAAAAAACCGAACCAACGCGCCCGGATCCGGGGTTTCAGCATCATCGCCAAATTCACCCCGCGCCAGTCCGCTGGTGATAAAAAGCGTGTCTAATCCGTTGCTTAGCCCGCCCAGAATGTCGGTGTTGATACCGTCGCCGATGCATAGGATCTGGTCATCGACCACTGGCCTGATTGCGGCCAAACGGTTGCGCGCAAGGTCGTAGATTGGCGAATGTGGCTTGCCGAAATACAGGCTTTCGCCGCCCATTTGGGTGTAAAGTTCGGCGATTGCCCCGGCGCAATATATCCGTTTGTCGGCATAATCGACCTGAATATCCGGGTTTGAGCAGAGCAGTTTCAACCCCTTTTGTTTGGCGTACAGCAGGGTGGCGCGGTAATCTTCCGGGCCTTCGGTCTGATCATCAAACAGGCCGGTGCAAATGATGCCTGTGGCCTGTTCAAGGGCAACACGTTCAATCGGGTCGCCGCCCAAATCACTGTCTATATCATTGAAAAAGCTAAGGTCTTTTTCAGGGCCAAGGTGAAACACCTTACGCCCTACCAGCCCGGCCATCATGCCCATTTGTGAGGCATCCCCAGAGGATGTGATGTCGTCATAGGTGTTGCGCGGCACGCCGATCTGATCGATCTGGGCCTGCACAGAGGCGCGCGGACGGGGTGAGTTGGTCAGTAACATCACCACCCCGCCGCCTGCGCGAAATTTCTGCAACGCCGCAACCGCCGGGGCATAGGGGCGAAGGCCATTATGCAGGCAGCCCCACAGGTCAACAAACAGCGCGTCATAGGTTTGCGAGATGTCGTCAAGGCGGGTGATCAGGTTGGTCATCGGGCAAATTCCTAACCATATGAATTGCATATGAATCCCGTATGAATTGCATATGAGTCGTTTTGGGGGCACCGGGGTGCCCCCAAGGGCCGTATTTCAGACCTTCAGACTGGGGATGATCTGTTTCTTGCGGCTCATGACGCCGGGCAGAACCACGGTGTCACCGGACACATCCGCCCCAAAAGATTTTGCGGCAATGGATTTCACCTGATCATTTGGCAACAGCAGGGTGGCCTGTTCGTTCAGAATATCAACCACGAACAACAAAACCTGATCAACACCGTCGGCCTCGGCAACCACGGGCATTTCGGCCATCAGGCTGTTTTTGCGGTCCAGCACGATCTGGGGTGCGGTGGTTTCCAGAACAGACACGCGGAATTTCTGATCGCTGACCTCAAATATTTTGGAATCCATGCGGATCAGCTCAGCGTTTGAAAACGACGATACATCCGATTTGGCCGCGAACATTTCACCCGCGTAATCGGTGATGTTGATGCCCAGATCGCGCGCCAGATCTGTGGCGATTTTGCGATCCGTCGGCGTGGTGGTGGGGGAGCGGAATTCAAGCGTGTCCGACAAAATACAAGACAGCATCAGCCCCTTGATCGGATCGGGCATATTTGCCATGTCACGCCCGATTAACCAGTGCATGACCGTGGCCGTGGCGGCCACCGGGCGGATGGTGAATTTGATCGGACCTTTGGTTTTCAGGCCACCGGCCAGCTGGTGGTGGTCAATCACTTCCGCGATGTTCACGTCATTGATATTTTCCGGCAGTTCACCGGGGTTGTTGGTGTCCACCAGCACAACTTCGTCGTCACTGTTCAGGGGGGGCAGGGTCGCGGGCATGTCGATACCCCAGCGGTTCAGAACGAACACGGCCTCAGAATTGGGTGGTTCCAGCACAAAGGCCTGCGCGTCCTTGCCGCGGGTCTCTTTCAGGTACCATTCCCAGATCAGGGCAGAACAGGTTGCATCGGTGTCGGGGCCTTTGTGGCCGAAAATTTTGATGGTCATTGGGGTGTCCGTACAGGGGGAAATTTGTGCGTCTTATAGGGGGCCTTGTTCGGGTTGTCACCTGTCGGTTCGCCCGATAGCCTAGATTGATGTCCAAGCCTAAAGAAACCGATCTGTACCCGCCTGTAAAAGCCTTTTTAATAGGGCAGGGTTATGACGTGAAGGCCGAGATTGGCGCGCTGGACGTGATGGCGGTGCGGGGCGACGAAGACCCGTTGATTGTTGAACTGAAAACCGGGTTTTCCCTGTCGTTGTTCCATCAGGCGGTGGATCGTCAAACCATAAGTGATGATGTTTATATTTGTGTACCGCGCGGACGAGGCAAGGTTTTTTTGCGGGCCCTAAGGGACAATACGGCCCTGTGTCGGCGGCTGCGGATCGGGCTGTTGTCGGTGCGGCTGCGTGACGGGTTTGTTCAGGCGCATTGTGATCCACTGCCGTATCGGCCACGAAAGGCAACCAAGCGCAAGGGGTTGTTGTTGCGGGAATTTCAGCGCCGGGTCGGGGACCCGAACTCAGGCGGCCAAACCCGCGTGGGTCTGGTGACGGCGTACCGTCAGGACGCGCTGCGATGTGCGGCGCATCTGGTGGAGCATGGGGCAAGTAAGGGCGCAGTCGTGGCGGCGGCAACGGGCGTTAAAGTGGCCACCCGAATTATGGCCAGCGATCATTATGGCTGGTTTGTGCGGGTTTCCCCCGGGATCTATCAGCTAACACCAAAGGGGCGTGAGGGGCTGATCAGCTATTCTGGCGGCAAGGGATGAATTCTGTGGCCTTGGCGGTTGACTCGGCCCGTTATCGACCCTAAATCCCATGCGTTGTCACTCGGGCAGACCGAGTGCTAATATAATTGTAACATTGAACGAGGAGCGTTCAGAAATGGCATTCACACCGTTGCACGATCGTGTCGTGATCCGTCGCACTGAAAGTGACGAAAAAACTGCTGGTGGGTTGATTATTCCCGACAGCGCAAAAGAAAAGCCTGCTGAGGGCCTGGTTATCTCTGTTGGCGCCGGCGCGCGTGACGAGGACGGCGGTCGCATTGCGATGGACGTCAAAGCCGGGGACAAGATCCTGTTCGGCAGATGGTCTGGCACAGAAATCACCCTGGAAGGTGAAGAACTGCTGATCATGAAAGAAAGCGACATCATGGGCGTTATCGCCTGATATCTTCGCTTTTATCCCAATAATTCAGACGACAAGGAGCTAGCAACATGGCTGGTAAAGACGTCAAGTTCGGTACAGATGCACGCAATCGCATGCTGTCCGGCGTAAACATCCTGGCGGATGCTGTTAAAGTGACTTTGGGCCCCAAGGGTCGCAACGTTGTAATCGACAAATCCTTTGGCGCACCGCGCATCACCAAAGATGGTGTATCGGTTGCCAAGGAAATCGAACTGGAAGACAAGTTCGAAAACATGGGCGCGCAGATGCTCAAAGAAGTTGCATCGCGCACCAATGACGAAGCTGGCGACGGTACAACCACAGCAACGATTCTGGCCCAGGCCATCGTTCGTGAAGGCATGAAATCGGTTGCCGCAGGCATGAACCCGATGGACCTGAAGCGCGGTATCGATCTTGCGACGCTGAAAGTCGTTGAAACCATCAAAGCTGCGTCACGCGAAGTCAAAGACAGTGACGAAGTTGCGCAAGTGGGCACAATTTCCGCCAATGGCGAATCCGAGATTGGCCGCCAGATTGCTGATGCGATGCAAAAAGTTGGCAACGAAGGCGTGATTACCGTCGAAGAAAACAAGGGTCTGGAAACAGAAACCGAAGTTGTCGAAGGTATGCAGTTTGACCGTGGTTACCTGTCACCATATTTTGTGACGAACCCCGACAAAATGCTGGCCGACATGGAAGACTGTCTGGTTCTGCTGCACGAAAAGAAACTTTCGTCGCTGCAGCCAATGGTTCCACTGCTGGAAACTGTTATCCAGTCAAGCAAGCCTTTGCTGATCATTGCCGAAGATGTTGAGGGCGAAGCCCTGGCAACCTTGGTTGTGAACAAGCTGCGCGGTGGTCTGAAAATTGCGGCTGTTAAGGCCCCTGGTTTTGGCGACCGTCGCAAGGCGATGTTGCAGGACATTGGCATTTTGACCGGCGGTCAGGTTATTTCCGAAGACCTGGGCATGAAGCTGGAAAACGTGACCATGGACATGCTGGGTACCGCCAAGAAAATCACTATTACCAAAGATGAAACAACTATCATCGACGGCAATGGTGACAAAGCTGAGATCGAAGCGCGTGTTGCCCAGATCCGTCAGCAGGTTGAAGAAACTTCGTCTGACTATGACCGTGAAAAGCTGCAGGAACGTGTTGCCAAGTTGGCAGGCGGTGTTGCTGTTATCCGCGTTGGTGGCATGACTGAAACCGAAGTTAAGGAACGCAAAGACCGCGTTGATGATGCGCTGAACGCGACCCGTGCGGCCGTTCAGGAAGGTGTTGTCGTTGGTGGTGGTGTTGCCCTGATGCAGGGTGCCAAGGCACTTGACGGTCTGACGGGTGTAAACTCAGACCAGACAGCCGGTGTTGCTATCGTTCGCCGCGCATTGGAAGCGCCGCTTCGTCAGATTGCTGAAAATGCTGGTGTTGACGGTGCGGTTGTTGCCGGTAAGGTTCGCGAAAGCGATGATCCTGCATTTGGTTTTAACGCTCAGACCGAAGAATATGGTGACCTGTTTGCCTTTGGTGTTATCGACCCTGCCAAGGTTGTTCGTACAGCCCTGGAAGACGCGGCGTCCATCGCCGGTCTGTTGATCACAACCGAAGCCATGGTTGCTGATCTGCCAGCCAAAGAAGGCGCCGGTGGCGGCATGCCTGACATGGGCGGCATGGGCGGCATGGGCGGCATGATGTAAGCCACGCCTGGCACTGAAAGATTTAAGGGGGC
>DAOURA010000136.1 GCA_030625325.1 Marinosulfonomonas sp. | reverse complement strand
AAGAAAACCGCGACCTGTGGCAAAGCGGCCGATTTTGAAGCCGATGGTGACGACCTGCCGGTGGCCGGGCGCTGCGATATTATTACCAACTGGGACGACAGCCCGGCGGTGGTGATCCGCACGGTTAGTGTTGAGCGGATCAGGTTCAACAAAATCAGTGAAGAATTCGCATTGGCCGAGGGCGAAAACGAAACCTACGCCGGCTGGCGGCGCGACCATAAGGCCTATTTTGAACGCAACGGCGGCTGGGCCGGCGATATGGAAATGATCTGCGAACGCTTTGAAGTGGTGGAAGATCTGATTGATATGGAGCCGGTGAAATGAGCTGGGAAATCTTCACCACATCCGGTCTGGCCGTGATGGTGGCCGGGTCAACCTATTGGATGCAAAAGCGTTTTGACCGCAAGGAAAGCGTACGCGCGCGCCACTATAACGCCTATATTCAGATGATGGATTCGCTGGCGGCGATGGCGATTGCCCACGAATTTGACGAAGGCGAAGAGGCCGCCGTCACCGCATACAGCGTTGCCAAGATGAAATTTGCGGTTGTGGCGTCTGACACTGCGATGGCCAAGCTGGCGGATTTTGACCGCCTGATGGTGGGAAATGAACGCGCCCCGCAGGCCGAATTCAACGCCGCCCTGCTGGACCTGATGCGAGAGGTGCGGCGCGAAAATCTTGGCGTCACAAAAACAAGCGATGACGATTTACTGTCGGTCACGCCCTTTGGGAAAACCCTGCCGGAAAGGCTGAAAGAATGAAATTCACATTGTCATGGTTGCACGACCATCTGGAAACCAATGCGTCGGTTGACGAAATATGCGAGGCCCTGACCGATCTGGGGCTGGAAGTTGAAGGTGTTGAAAACCCCGGTGACGCCCTGAAGGCATTCAAAATTGGCCGTGTGGTATCGGCCCAACAGCACCCGGATGCGGACCGTTTGCGGGTCTGTCAGGTGGAAACCGACACCGGCATTGCGCAGGTTGTCTGTGGTGCGCCCAATGCACGACAGGGGATCACCGTCGTGGTGGCCAAGCCGGGGATGTATATTCCGGGCATAGATACCACCATTCAGGTTGGCAAAATCCGTGGCGTTGAAAGCCATGGGATGATGTGTTCCGAGCGCGAAATGGAACTGTCAGATGAACATGACGGCATTATTGAACTGCCATCAGGTAAGGTTGGCGAAAGCTTTGTTGACTGGCTGGCAGAAAATGATCCGGCCAAGGTGGACCCGGTGATTGAAATTGCAATCACCCCGAACCGGCCAGACGCACTTGGCGTGCGCGGTATTGCGCGTGATCTGGCGGCCCGTGGTCTGGGGGTGATGAAACCTGCCAAGGTGGCAAATGTCGCCGGCACTTTCCCCTGCCCGATCAATGTGACCATTGATGATGACACCCGCACCGATGGCTGCGAGGTGTTCATGGGGCGCCTGATCCGGGGGGTGAAAAACGGCCCCAGCCCGGCGTGGTTACAGGACCGGCTGCGCGCGATCGGGCTGCGGCCAATTTCGGCGCTGGTGGATGTGACGAACTTCTTTACCTATGATATGAACCGCCCGCTGCATGTTTTTGACGCGGACAAGGTTGCCGGTGATCTGCGGGTGCACCGTAGTGTTGGCGGTGAAACCCTGACCGGGCTGGACGAAAAAGAATACAGCTTTGCCCCCGGCATGGTGGTAATCTCTGATGACAGCGGCGTGGAAAGCATTGCCGGGGTTATGGGGGGGCTGCAAACCGGTTGCACCGGGGAAACGGAAAATGTGTTTGTTGAAGCAGCCGTCTGGGACATGATCCAGATTGCGCGCACCGGGCGCGCGCTGAAAATCAATTCCGATGCCCGTTACCGCAATGAACGCGGCATTGATCCGGCGTTCAACGCCCCCGCGCTGGAACTGGCCACACAGATGATTGTCGAAATGTGCGGCGGTGAGGCATCCGAAGTTGTGACAGCCGGGGCAGTGCCGGATGTGGCGCGCGCCTATCGGCTGGACACCGACAGGGTGCAGTCACTGGTCGGCATGGAAATTGCCCCGGACGTGCAGCGCGCAACGTTAAGTGCGCTGGGCTTTGTGCTGGACGGCGACATGGCATCGGTGCCCAGCTGGCGCCCGGATGTTCTGGGTGAGGCCGATCTGGTCGAAGAAATCGCGCGCATCGCGTCCCTGACCAAACTGGTGGGCAAGCCGATGGCGCGTGCAAATGTTGGCGTGCCAAAGGCCATTTTAACGCCAATGCAGCGGCGCGAAGGCATTGCGCGGCGCACGGCGGCGGCGCTGGGGTATAATGAATGTGTGACCTATTCGTTCATTGATCGCGACAGTGCCGCGCTGTTTGATGGTGGGGCGGACGTGACCATGCTGGAAAATCCGATTTCCAGTGAAATGAGCCATATGCGCCCTGATCTGTTGCCCGGCCTGTTGCAGGCGGCGGCGCGCAATCAGGCGCGCGGTTACATGGACATGGCCCTGTTCGAAGTTGGCCCGGCCTTTCACGGTGGAGAGCCCGAAGAACACCATATTCAGGTGGCTGGCCTGCTGGTTGGCAATGGCTGCGGGCGTGACCCGCACGGATCGCGCCGGGTGGTGGATGTATATGACGCCAAGGCCGACGCCGAGGCGGTTCTGGCCGCCATTGGTGCGCCTGCCAAGGCCATGATCCAGCGCGGTGCCCCCGATTGGTGGCATCCGGGTCGGTCCGGGCGGATTTCACTGGGGCCAAAGAATATTCTGGCTGTTTTTGGGGAAGTTCACCCCCGTGTTCTGGCGGCAATGGATGTAAAGGGGCCGGCGATGGCGTTTACGGTTTATCCGGAGCGGGTGCCGTTTGCGCGCAACAAATCGGCCACCCGTCCGGCGCTGATGATGAATGATCTGCAGGCGGTTGAACGGGACTTTGCCTTTGTGGTGGATGTGCAGGTTGAAGCCCTGGCACTGGTCAATGCGGCCGCTGGGGCGGATAAGGCGCTGATCGAAAAGGTTGTGGTGTTTGATGAATTCAAAGGTGAGCAGGCGGAAACCCAGATGGGGGCCGGCAAAAAATCACTGGCGATTTCGGTGCGCATGCAGCCCACGGGCAAGACCCTAACCGACAAAGATATTGAAGCCGTTTCTGCCAAAATCGTTGAAAAGGTTTCCAAGGCAACCGGTGCGGTTCTGCGGGGGTGATTTTTCGGCGAAAAATCAGGCCTCCGGCGGGGATATTTTGAAACAGAAGAAGGCTAAGTGTTATGGCGTTAAAAGTATATCTGTCGGGTGAAATCCACACCGATTGGCGCGACCAGATTATTAATGGCTCCAGTGGGTTGGACGTGGTGTTCAGCGCGCCGGTGACCGACCATGACACGTCTGATGATTGCGGTGTTGCTATCATGGGCGCCGAGGCCGACAAGTTCTGGCATGACAATAAGGGCGCAAAACTAAATGCTATCCGCACCCGCAGGGCGATTGAAGATGCGGATATTGTCGTGGTGCGTTTTGGCGACAAGTACAAACAGTGGAATGCGGCGTTTGATGCAGGCTATGCCTCGGCATTGGGTAAGTCGCTGATTGTGCTGCACGGCCCCGAACACCAGCACCCCCTGAAAGAGGTGGACGCCGCAGCACTGGCAGTTGCAGAGCGACCTGAACAGGTTGTCCGCATACTGCGCTATGTGCTGGAGGGTACGGTTTAGGGGGCAGCGGGCGTTTTAACGCCGATCTGTGCCGCCGGACGGGCAAGGCAGCGTTCCAGATAGGCGGGCACATTTTCCAGATCGTTCCAGCCCACCAGTTCGGTGGCATTATAGCCGCCAACGATGGTGCGCAGCCACGGGAATACCGCCATATCGGCGATGGAATAGTCATCCACCAGATATTCCCGCCCTTCAAGGCGCTGATCCAGCACGCTTAGCAGGCGTTCGGCTTCGTCAATGTAGCGCTGTCGGGGGCGTGGGTCTTCGATGTCTTTGCCCGCAAATTTGATGAAAAAGCCCAACTGGCCCAGCATCGGCCCAAGGCCGCCCATCTGAAACATCAGCCACTGTATGGTTTGCCAGCGTTTCACCGGATCCGTGGATAAAAACTTACCGGTCTTTTCCGCCAGGTACATCAGGATTGCACCACTTTCAAACAGGGCCATTGGTTTGCCGCCCGGCCCGTTCGGGTCAATGATCGCCGGGATTTTGTTGTTTGGGTTCAGGGACAGGAATTCAGGGGTTTCCTGATCCCCGGCCGCAAAGGAAATAAAGTGGGCATCATACGCCAGCCCCATTTCTTCCAGAGCGGTGGATATTTTGATCCCGTTTGGTGTAGGGACCGAATATAGCTGAATGTTATCCGGGTTTTTTGGCGCCCAGCGCCCGGTAATCGGGAATGCGGATAGGTTTGACATGTTGTTTCCTTTGTGTGCCACCGAAACGGCATATAGGCACATTTTTTTCCCAAAAAAGGGAAATGCCGCTGTGGAACCGCGTTATGGGCTGTACCCTCATGCGCGATAAGGTCGCATGGGCGGCAAAATCACAGTGAGGAGCGAATTATGTTGAATGAATTTAAGGATTTTATTGCCAAGGGCAACGTCATGGATATGGCCGTTGGTATTATTATTGGGGCGGCCTTTACGGCGATTGTGAAATCCCTTGTCAGTGATCTGATCAACCCGATCATCGGGCTGTTTACCGGCGGTATCGATTTTACCAACAATTTTATCGTGCTGGGTGGGGATGGTTCGGCATATGAAACACTGGCCGCAGCACGGGACGCCGGTGCGTCCGCCTTTGCCTATGGTGCGTTCATCATGGCCGTGATCAATTTCCTGATCATCGCATGGGTTGTGTTCATGCTGGTGCGCTATGTGAATAAGGTAAAAGAGGCCAGCGCCAAAGCAGAAGAGGCCGCACCAGAGGCGCCCAAGGGCCCAAGTGAAGTGGACCTGCTGACAGAAATTCGCGATGCATTGCAGAAATAAGCACGCCGGGAATGTGAAAGAAAGGCCCGCCGATTGGTGGCCTTTTGCAGCTGGTTTCGGTGTGTTTTTTAACCTTGCTGACGCTCTCAGCCATTTCCCCGGCTAACGAACAGGGGCCCTTAAACAGGCGCCCTGCCGTTGTTTACCCCTACTGTTTCAACGCCAGCGTTGGTGACAATACATCAATCCCCAAGGCCTTGCCGACGGCAAAATACGTCAGGTTCCCGGCGTGTGTGTTCAGCCCGTTCAGCAGGTGCGGATCATCTTCGCAGGCTTGCTTCCACCCCTTGTCGGCCAGCGCCAGCATGAACGGCATGGTGGCATTACCAAGGGCGATGGTGGCCGTGCGGGCCACAGCACCCGGCATGTTGGCAACGCAGTAATGCATGATGCCGTCCACGTCATAAATCGGGTCCTGATGGGTGGTGGCATGGGATGTTTCAAAGCAACCGCCCTGATCGATGGCCACGTCAACAATGGCCGCCCCCGGCTTCATTTCAGATAGCTGTGCGCGGCTGATCAGTTTGGGGGCAGCCGCACCAGGGATCAAAACCGCACCAATAACCATGTCGGCCTGTTGCACCAGTTCAATCGTGTTGCCGGCACTGGCATAGCTGTTTTTGAACGTGCCGCCAAACACGTCATCCAGATACCGCAGGCGCGGCAGCGAACGGTCAAGCACGGTGACATCCGCGCCCATTCCGGCCGCAACCTTGGCCGCATGGGTGCCAACAACGCCGCCGCCGATCACCAGAACACGGGCCGGGCCAACACCGGGCACGCCGCCCATCAACACACCACGTCCGCCGTTTGCTTTTTGCAAGGTCCAGGCCCCAACCTGCGGGGCCAATCGCCCGGCAACCTCGGACATTGGCGCAAGCAGGGGCAGGCCACCGTTTGCGTCTGTTACCGTTTCATAGGCAATCGCCGTACAACCCGAGGCCAGCAGATCATGGGTTTGGTCCGGGTCGGGGGCCAGGTGCAGGTAGGTGAACAAAACCTGACCTTCACGCAGCATTTTACGTTCAACCGCCTGGGGTTCTTTGACCTTAACGATCATATCGGCCCATGTGAAAACTTCGGCTGCGGTGTCAACGATCCGCGCGCCTGCATCAATGTAATCCTGATCCGGGAAACCAGCACCGGCCCCGCCATTTGTTTCAACCATCACGTCGTGGCCGTGGCTGACGGCCTCGCGGGCGGCGTTCGGGGTTAGACCAGTGCGAAATTCCTGTGGCTTTATTTCCTTTGGGCATCCGATTTTCATTGGGCAATTCCTGTGTTGATTTACTTGGGTATGCGCCGCCGGGCGTGCAAATGCTTTGAAAAGATTGCTGGTAAAGTGGTGTGACTTTGGGCATAATACGCGAAATAGTACCATTTATTAGAAGATTATTCGCATATGCAGGAACTTGATAGTATAGATCGTCGGATTCTGGAAGTTTTGCAGAA
>DAOURA010000025.1 GCA_030625325.1 Marinosulfonomonas sp. | reverse complement strand
CTAAGCAGGTCCAGCGCAATCCAGTCCGGGTCATTGTGGCGATCCGCGATCACCAGAATTTCCGATGGCCCGGCGATCATATCAATACCGACCTTACCAAAGACCCGGCGCTTGGCCGCAGCCACAAAGGCATTGCCCGGCCCGGTGATCTTATCAACCGGTGCCACAGATTTTGTGCCATAGGCCATCGCGGCAATCGCCTGTGCGCCACCGATCCGGTAAACCGTTTTCACCCCGGCCAGTTCTGCCGCCAGCAGGACCAGCGGATTAACCTTACCATCTGGGGTTGGGGCGCAAACCACCAGGTTTTCCACCCCGGCCACCCGCGCCGGAATTGCGTTCATCAGGACAGAACTGGGATAAGACGCCAGCCCCCCCGGCACATATAACCCCGCCGTTTCCACCGGCGTCCAGCGCCAGCCAAGGGTTGCACCGCTGTCGTCCTGCCAACTGGCGTCTTGGGGCATCTGGCGGGCGTGGTAGGCTTGGATGCGCTCAGCCGCCAGAACCAGTGCGTCGCGCTCAGCCTGCCCGACCTTCAGGCATTCGCGCGCAATTTCTTCCTTGGAAAAGGCGATGGTATCCGGGGTCAGATCAAGGCGGTCAAATTTTGCGGTCAGTTCAATCACCGCGTCATCACCGCGGGCACGTACATCGGCAATGATCCCGGCAACGACTTCGTCTACCTCGGGCGAATCTTCGCGTTTCTGGGTCAGCAACACGCCAAAGCGGGTTTCGAAATCTGTGTCCGTTGTGGACAGAAACTGGGGCATGCTATTTCTCCTGTCGCCGGAACATTTCAGTGTTCCGGCGCAAATTTCTTACCCAAGACGTATTTGCGGTATGTCAGTCATGGCTGGGCTTGTGGTGTGAGGGCGCGATATAGGGGCGGGTGACGTCCTTTAGGGTGACTTCCAACGCTTCCACGTCCAGCGCGATGGCACCGTCCCCGGCAAGGGTCAGTTCAATACGCCCCATGCCATCATCCCCCGGTTCAAACCCGATCGCCAGCAGTGACATGATTGTATCCGGGTCCTGTTGGTTCACACCTTGGGTGGACACCTTTAGTACGTCTTCGATCACCAGCACCGATTGCACCCGCTCATAGTCACGCCGGCGCGTTTTTGTGTCATCCACATCTTCCCAGCGAAACCGGTTTAACAGCAGCGCAAAACGCCGCCCCCTACGGTCCCATTTCATTTCGCTGGCCGGAAACACGGCGTCCTGTACCAGCGCGGAAATAACCGACAGGTTATCGCCATCCATCGCCTTCAGGCGCAGGGGCGCGCCGCCGGCATCTTCAAATCTTGCGTCTTCCACCATTAGCTTTTGATCCGTTCTATCTGGGCACCAATGCCATTGAATTTTCGCACAACCTGTTCGTAACCACGATCCAGATGGTAGACGCGGCTGACCACGGTTTCGCCCTCGGCCGCCAGACCGGCAAGGATAAGGGATACCGACGCACGAAGATCGGTCGCCATTACCGGCGCACCTTTTAGGCGATCAACACCGGTGACGGTGGCGGTTCCACCCTGCACGTCAATCTGTGCGCCCATGCGCATCAGTTCCGGCGCATGCATAAAGCGGTTTTCAAAAATGGTTTCTTCCAGAACACTGGTGCCTTCAGCGGTACATAGCAGTGCCATCATCTGGGCCTGTAGGTCGGTTGGAAAACCGGGGAAGACCTCTGTTCGTACGTTCACCGCACTAACGCGACCATTACGGCGCGACACTTTCAGGCCATCGGTGGTTTCGGTGACACTAATCCCGGCTTCGTCCAGCTTTTCACAAAATGCAGCAACCAGTTCGATGCGCCCGCCCAGCAATTCGACCTCACCCCCCGCAATGACCGGGGCCAGCATATATGTGCCCAGTTCAATCCGGTCAGGCAGTACAGGGTGGGTGGCACCAGTCAGGCGATCAACGCCCTGAATGGTGATGCTGGGGCTGCCAGCGCCGTCAATCTGGGCGCCCATTGCCGACAGGCATTTGGCCAGATCAATAATTTCAGGTTCACGCGCGGCATTGCTGATAACGGTGGTTCCTTTGGCAAGGGTTGCGGCCATCATCAGGTTTTCCGTGGCCCCGACAGAGGCAAAGCGCAACGTTATATCTGCCCCCCTAAGGCCACCGGGGACCTCGGCGTGCAAGTAGCCGTCTTTCAGTTCAATCGTTGCGCCCATGGCTTCCAGACCATGAATGTGCAAATCCATTGGCCGTGCACCAATGGCGCAACCGCCGGGCATCGACACGACCGCCTTGCCGTGGCGCGCCAAAAGCGGGCCAAGCACAAGGTTTGAGGCGCGCATTTTGCGCACAATTTCATAATCTGCCACCGGGTTTTCGGCGTCGCGGCTGGACATCACGATGACCTGCCCGTCCTGCAGGCTGGATACCTCTGCGCCCAATGACTGCAAAAGCTGGGTCATGGTGGCGATGTCCGACAGACGCGGCACATTGGTTAGCGTCAGCGGTTCATCCGACAACAGCGTTGCCGGCATCAACGTCAGACAGGCATTTTTTGCCCCCGCAATCGGGATTTTGCCACGCAGTTCACCACCGCCTTTTACGAGTATTGAATCCATTGCCTGCCTTAGCCTTTTTCTTTGTCAGTTGGTTTTCGAACCCGCGCCTGCGCTTTGCGTCGCTGAAGGTTTGCCTTCAATGCGGCCTTCAGGCGATCGTCGCGGGTTTGGGATGGTTTTTTTTGCCCACTGGTTTGTGATTTAGGTTCCATGGGGCACTGTCTATCGCAGGGTTCTGGCGGGGTCCAGATTGCGCTTGCTTCAATGGCGAAATACAGCTAATCAGCCGCTCTTGACGGATGCTGCCGTAGCTCAGGGGTAGAGCGCGTCATTGGTAATGGGCAGGTCCATTCCAAATTGGTGTGTTTGAACATTGAGTTAGCAGGTGGCGGAATTTTTTAGTAGGGTATTAGTAGGGCGTATGTTTTAAGCTCTGGATTTTATAGGCTGCTGTAGCTCAGTGGTAGAGCGCGTCATTGGTAATGACGAGGTCGGGAGTTCAATTCTCCCCAGCAGCACCATAAAATCGGATTTTCCAGTAAAACCTTCCCTCAATACCGACGCACAAGCCTTTACTGGCCCAATCGATATTCCCCACCGGATTCCAATGGACTTGAACAGGAAGCGCGCTTGCCTATACCGCACTTGGCCCCAGTTGAAGAGAGCCCTTGCAATCAGTCCTTAGGTTCTTTCAGTTTTAGGATGTCACGCTCCTCGGTGACCCGTGCCAACTCGCGCTTTAACCGGCGGTTCTCCGCTTTGAGATCCACGTCGGGTGCCTTCGATGTGGGCTCCCCAAAAAGCTTCGTCCATTTGTACAGTGAATGCGTGCTGACGCCCAACCGCCGAGCAACCTCCCGCACAGAATACCCACGTACCGTAATTTGATGCACCGCATCGCGTCTGAAATCGTCGCTGTAATTGCTTGTCCTCACGTCGGCCTCCTAGCCTCAAAGTTAGGTGGCAAAGCGTCTACAAATCTGGGGGCACCTCACAGCATCACCGCGAAATTCTTCTGTGTATCTGATTGCCATCTCTTATCTCCTTCATAGAAAATATTGCTCGAAAGAGACCGGAACCAAACCGGGACAGGTCCAGATGGAAGTTTGACCGATCCGATCCCGCCGCTGGACTAACTGAGGATACCGAATTAGTTGATGCGATGCGATGCGATGCACATTTACGACTTGATGGGGCAAAATAAATGACAGATCGAAAATTTTTTCTGGCCCTCACGGTCAAAAACGAAGCCCCCAACCTTTGGGAGTGGGTGGCCTATCACCGTGCGATTGGTTTTACCGATATCGCAATCTATCAAAATGATTCAACCGACGGCACTAAAAAACTTTTGCGGACAATGGAAAAGCACGGTTTTATCCAGTATTTTACCAACCCGAGCCGCGACCGTGGCTGGCAGAACAAAGCCTATCGCAGGGCATCACGGCTGGACGAATACAAAGCCGCCGAATGGGCGATGTCCCTGGATTGCGACGAGTTTCTGGTGATCAAAACGGGCAACGGAACTGTAAGTGATCTGGTTGATGCGCTTCCGCAGGATGCCAATGTCTGCACAATTCACTGGAAAGCATTTGGCAGTTCTTACCACACCAAAATTCCGAAGGGTCTGGTCACTGAAGAATTCACTCTTACGGAAGAACCAAAACGTATTTCAGAACGCCAGATGGGTTTCAAATCTATCTTCAAACCTACGGCGTTCAAACGCATCGGCATTCACAAACCAAAGGATGCCTTTGCAGAAGTCCCTTCCATAATATGCAACGGATCGGGAATTTTGCTGCAAAATAATGTTGATCCGGGGTGGCGGTCCAAGGACCCGGATTGCCGACGCCTTGCCCAGGTTAATCATTATGCCCTGCGGGATGTTGAGCGCTTTTTGGTAAAAAGTGGCCGCGGACGCACCGCTAACCATGAACGGTCAGTCGATATTCAATACTGGACCGATTTTGACATCAATGAAGCAACGGACATGTCTGCCGCAGATCGCGCAGAGCAAACCCGTGCAGAAATGAAATTGATGAATGACAAAACCCGCGGTCGCCTTGAGCTGTTGACACAGGAAGGCGTGGACGCGAACCATGTGGTGTTTAACGAACTTCTGGATGATCCATACTATAAAAAAATCTATGACGATATTGTTGAACTTTTCCCCGCGATGCATGCGCCAACGATAAAGACCGATGAAGCGGCCCCACACCCGGGTATTGACTACAGCGAAGTGATCGTGACGAACGGTGTCAAAGTACCGTTCGTGCCAAAGATCATCACGCCGCCAATTGAAAAACCCATGCGCAACAATCGCTATGAAGGTGGTGAATGCGCGGCACTACGTGAACTTTTGATCCCCGGGGACCGGGTTCTTGAACTTGGGGCCGGGGTCGGCCTTTTATCAACTGTCGCAGCAATGTCCAAAGGCGTTGAGTCAGTTTTGACAGTTGAAGCAAACCCCGAAATGATACCCCTGATCAAAGAAACCCATCGTTTGAATGGCGCAAAGAACATTGAACTTATCAACGGTGTTGTGGCCCCCAGGACCACAGAGCCACTGGATTTTTACCTTCGTAAGGATTTTTGGGCGTCTTCCATGGAACCTGACAGTCGCCCCTATGTCGATGTTGTTCAGGTGCCAAGCTTTGGTATTAAAGATCTGATCCAAAAGCAGAACCCAACAGTCATCGCAATCGACATTGAGGGTGGTGAACTGGGTCTTTTTGACAAAGCTGACCTTTCGAAGGTTCGGCTTTTGATTATTGAGTTCCACTCAAAAGTTTATGGCAAGGCCAACGTCACAGCCATAACTAAGCTGCTCGAAAAGAAGGGCTTGAAAGTTGATCCTGTCGAAAAACCCACCACTGTCAGGCGGTTCTTTCGTGAAACCGCCCCTGCACAACCGGCTGTCTGGCCCATTTCCAAGCCACGGTTTCTGGTGACGACCTGCATGAAAGACGAAGGCCCTTACATTTTGGAATGGTTGGCATGGCACAAGTACATTGGCATTCAGGACTTTGTGGTTTTCACCAATGACTGCTCGGATGGTACCGACCTTATTTTGGACAGGTTGGAAGAACTTGGCCAACTGCGCCACCTTCCAAATCCGGCCCTTGCCACCGGCAGCACCTTTTTTCAACCGATTGCCCTGAAGTATACCCCCCACCTGTCAGAATGGCACAAGGCCGACTTTTACATCTCAATGGACGTTGATGAATTCATCAACGTCCGAATTGGAAATGGTCAGCTTTCAGGTTTGTTACAGGCGACAGGTTCCTTTGATGCCTTATCCATGAGCGAACTGAACCATGGCTCAAACGGCCGTATGCATTTTGAACCAGGCTTAATGACCGAACAGTTTCCCCTTCACCAAACCGAAACCCCGTACAGGCGAAAGGCACTGCGCGGTGTCAAAACAATTACCCGCATCAGTGAAAAGCTGGATCGACCACGCAACCACCGCCCGGATTTTGTTGGAAGCGGTCACGATGTGGTGTGGCTGGACGGCTCGGGGCGCCCGCTGGAAACGTTGAAAGAAGATAAAACCCTAAATGGCATCGATGTCCGTGGCAGCAGTGATTTTGTTGTTCTGGACCATTTCCCGCTACGTTCGCTGGAAAGCTATCTGATCAAAATGTTCCGTGGCGATGTCGTCGTGAAAAAGAACCAGGTATCCCAACGCTATTGGCGCTTGCGCAATCAAAATGACAGTCAAACAAGCAATTTTGATCGACAGCAAAAGGGCTTTCAAAAACAACTCAAAAAATACATGGCTGATCCAATGTTGAAATCCTTGCATGGAAAAAGTTGCGAAATTCATGCCAAACGGGCGGTGAAATTACTGACCAAACCAGATTTCATTGAGCGTAAAGAGTGGATACTGGCCAACGCATGGAACGACGGCCTGACATCAACACCTGTAGGGCAGAAATAAATTTTTATTCGCTGGCTCTTTCCCGTGAAAACTGGACATCAGATTTCATGCATCTTACCCTTACGCCACGCGTAACAGGGGTTAGGACCGGTCGTAAGGCGCGCATATGGCTGATACACGAATTAAAGTGGGTGCGGGGCTATGTCTGACTTTATGCTTGGGATCGATGTCGGATCCACATCTGTCAAGGCGGCGGTTGTGGCGCAGGATGGGCTGGCGCATGCGCAGTTTTGCGAATCTTATCCAACAACCCGACCCTCTGCCGGGGTGGCAGAACAGGACCCTGATGACTGGGTTCGTCTGATCGGTAAGGCGCTTGCGGCTTTTTCCGAAAAGGGGCTGTCGGGGCGGGTCGGTTTTGGCGGGTTAACCAGTCAGGTCAACACCCACGTATTTGTAGACAAGGACGGCGTGCCTTTGATGCCCGCAATCCTTTGGCAAGACCTGCGGGCCATAAGAGAAGCCGCAGAACTTGATGCACAACTGACAGAAGCGCAGAAAATCTCATTGCTTGGCGCACCGATCCCGATTGATGCATCGCATCCGCTGGCCCGGATGCTTTGGGTCGCGCGCCACCGCCCGCAGATATGGGCGAACACGGCCCATGTTTTATTACCCAAAGATTATTGCCTGCTGAAACTAACCGGGCGCGCAACGACAGACCCCCTGTCCAATATTGGACTGGTCGGGACCGATCTGACTTATGTGCCCGAAATCCTTGATCTGGTGCCGGGTGCGGCGCAACGCATGGCACCCCTGACAGGTTTGACCGACGAAGCCGGGGTGATCCTGCCGTCATTTTCCCTGGCGGGTGTTCGTATGATCGAATGCACGATGGACGGCTGGGTGGGGCTGCTTGGCGGCGGGGCCAGCCGCGATGGAAAGTCGGTTTATCTTAGTGGTACAAGTGAAATACTGGGCATCTCTTCGCACAACATCAACCCAACACCGGGTGTTATTGTATTTGCCCAAGCCGAAGGTCTGCGCCTGCATGCCGGGCCGACACAATCCGGCGGTGCATCACAGCTTTGGTTTGGCGACCTTGCCGGTAAGACGGTTGAGGAACTTGGCCAACTGGTTGCGAAAACGCCGCGCCGAGCGCCGACACCCCTGTTTCTTCCACAGTTGGCCGGTGAAAGGGCCCCCCTGTGGAACCCCGATCTGCGCGGCGCGTTTCTGGGTCTTGATAGCGGGATGAAAACGGTTGATCTGGCAAGGGCTGTTTTTGAAGGGGTCGCCTTTTCGGCCCGCCATGTGTTGCAAGTTCTTGAGCAATCAGCAGGTATTCAAAATGACACGCTGACCTGCGGCGGTGGCGGTTTTCAATCGGACGCATGGGGCCAGATCAGGGCCGATGTCTTGGGGCGCCAACTTACGCGGCTGGCCGTGAACGAACCCGGCTTGATGGGGGCGGTATGCCTTGCCGGCGTGGGTGGCGGGGTGTTCGACACCCTTTCTGATGCCCACGATGCTTTTGTCAGTTACGACAAAACCTGGGAACCCGATCAGTCCAGACGCGCGCTTTATGACGATCTTTTCGGGCTGTACCTGCAAGCCATTGAAACGAATGCCGATCTGCAGGCCTGCCTGACAAGGGTACAATAGGGGCCAATGGAATAGGGTTGCCCGTCTGGCAATGGCAATTGGAAATTCCTAATCTCTGGATGTTGAGCCGGATGTCGCGTAATCTGGCCCTCGCAGACGCCTTAACGGGTAATAAAAATACGACAAAAGGGGAGAATAAAATGAAGAAACTAGCATTAGCAATGGTGGCCCTGGGGCTGACCGCCTCGGTTTCGGTGGCGGAAACGGTGACCTTAATCACACCCTATCTCGCGCAGCCGGGCACACAGATGTACGTGCAAGGTTTTGAAGCCGAAGCCAAGGCAGCCGGGTGGGATCTGAATGTAATCGACACGGCTGGGGATGTGGCTGCGGTGATTTCACGGATCGAAGATGCGGCAAACCAAAACGTGGACGCCATCGTGATCAACGTTGACCCTGCTCAGGTTGCTGCGGGGCTACAGGTTGCTGCGGATGCTGGTATACCCGTTATAGGGATGGATTCAGGCACTGATCCGTTGCTTGTGACCAATGTAACATCAAACGGCTATGGCATGGCGACTGAAACTTCGGTTTATGTGGCCAACCGTATCGCAGGTCAGGGCAATGTTGTCATGTTTGTCTTTGATGCATTTCCGCCGGTTCAAATCCGTGGTGTGATTGCCGATGCCATTTTTGGCAACTATCCCGACATCGAAGTGATCGACCGGATCACACCAGATGTGCAGGACGGCGGGATCGCTGACAGCCGGGCCAAGATGGAAGCCCTGTTGGCCGCCAATCCAGAAGCGGGTAGTATTGCCGCTGTTTGGGCCGCATGGGACCAGCCCGCACTGGGTGCTTTGCAGGCGATCGAGGACGCAGGTCGCGCCGATGAAGGTATCGTCATTGTTGGTATCGACGCCAATCCACAAGCGCGCGATGCAATTGCAGCAGGGGGTGGTTTTGAAGCCTCGGTTGCGCAGGACTTCATTGGCATCGGTAGTGCGACAGCCGCCGCTGTTGCCCGCGCAATGGCCGGTGAGGAAATCAAAGCATCGGTCACCTATGTGCCGACAAGGCTGATCACTGCGGCCAATGTGAACGAATAATGACTTATGCCCCCGGGTCTTTTGGTCTCGGGGGCACATGCGCAAGGCCCCAATATGCCATCCACCCTTAGTTTTAACGGCCTTCGTAAATCCTACGGCGGCGCACCGGCCTTGTCGGATGTTTCCCTGACACTGGCTCCGGGCCGGGTGCATGCGTTGGTTGGTGAAAACGGTGCCGGGAAATCAACACTTATCAAGCTGATAGCCGGTGTTGTTCCGGCCGACACCATGACAGTTACTAAAGATGGTGCGCCAATCACGCTTAATAGTGCGGGCGATGCTTTGGCGGCCGGGTTCCGATTTATCCATCAGGAGCTTAATATCGTTCCCCAGCTTTCGGTGGCCGAGAACATCCTTTTGGGGCAACCGGGGGCAACACGGTATGGGTTATTTGTCGACTGGAAGGCGCTTAGCCAAAAGGCAAATTCTGCGCTTGCTGAGCTTGGAATTGACGATATCGACGTGCGTGTCCATGCCGGTGGATTAGGTGTTGGCGATCAGATGCTGGTTAAAATTGCCTCGGCCCTTGTTCGCGATGAGGGCGCTGAAGCCCCTGGCCTTTACGTCTTTGACGAACCAACCGCCGCCCTAAGTGACACAGAATCTGAAAAGCTGTTTGATGTCATTGAGCGGCTTAAAAAAGATGGCGCGGCCATTCTTTATGTGTCGCACCGGCTGGGTGAAATTATGCAGATATGTGACGATGTTACCGTTCTTAGAAACGGTGCCCATGTCATTACCACGCCCATTGCCGACACCAGCCGCGATGAAATCGTCCACCAAATGACAGGGCGCGAACTAATGGACGGATACCCACCGCGAATCCAATCAATTGGTGCCAACCCGGTCTGCGCGGCCAAAAATATTTCGTCGGCGAAGTTGGACCAGATCAATTTTACGCTGCGCGATGGTGAAATACTCGGTGTTGCTGGCCTGTCGGATTGCGGCCAAACTGAAATTCTTCGCCTGTTTCTGGGCCTTGAACGGGCCTTGGCCGGATCGCTTACCTTCAACACAAGCGCTGCCCCGCGCAACCCGGTCCAAGCCTGGCAGCGCGGTGTTGCCTATGTCCCGCGTGAGCGCCGCTCAGAAGGTCTGATGATGACCCTGGGTGTGCGGCAAAACACGCTTTTGCCGCACTATCGGGGGCTGTTCGCCAACCGGCGCGCCGAAATAGAAAAAACCCGCGGGCTGGAAACAGACGTCAAGCTTAAGGCCGTGGGGCCAGATCAGGTTGTGCATGAACTTTCGGGCGGCAATCAGCAAAAGGTTGTCTTTGCCAAAGCCATTGCTAAAAATCCGCGTCTTTTGCTGTTGGATGAACCCACCCGAGGTGTCGATGTTGGCGCCAAGTTCGAAATATACAGCCTGATCCGACACCTAAGCGAAGGGGGCTGTTCTGTCATAATGTCTTCATCAGACCTGCCCGAACTGATCGGGATGTGCGACCGCATCCTTATCCTGCATGCAGGACGTCAGTACGACATCATTGAGCCACAGGGAATGCAGCCGGGTGATCTGTTGGCAACCTTTTATGATCATCACAAAACATCGGAGCTTCCATGACCGCCCATATGCGCCAATTCGGAACCCTGTTGGGCCTTATCCTGATCATCGTGTTCTTCACGGTGAACCTGCCGGATACGTTCCTGACCGCACGCAACCTGATCAACGTATCACAACAAATCAGTATGCTTGCCGTGGTTGCCTTCACCATGACCATCGTCATGGTGATGAACGATTTCGACCTTTCGGTTGGCTCAATGGCAAGCCTTTCAGGCATCGTTGCTGCGGTTCTGTTTTCTATGGGGTATCCAATCTGGGTGGGCGTTGGCGGGGCCCTGTTGGCCGGTTTGGTTGGTGGTTTGTTCAATGGTTTTCTGGTCGCGGTCATCGGGATTTTGCCCTTTGTGGCAACGCTGGGAACACTGACGATATTCAGCGGAACGGCCTTCCTGATCAGCGATGGCCGCACCATATTCGGACGCGACATTCCGGCCGGGTTTTCCGGTTTTGCCCGCTCGGGTATTCCTTTGGATACAATCGGCCTTGAAGGGCTGAAACTGCCCTATCTGACTATTACCGGGGTCATTGTGCTGCTGCTTGTCTGGATCATACTTGAGCAGATGAATTTTGGGCGCAGGCTTTATGCGATTGGTGGCAATATCGAGGCAACTAGGCTTTCCGGGATTAAGGTCAAGCGCCTGCGGATGGGTGCCTTTGCCCTAACCGGAATTGGGGCCGCCATTGCAGGGCTGATGTATGCCAGCCGCGTGGCATCCGCCAATCCGACACAGGGCGCAGGGCTGATGCTGGATGCAATCGCCGCTGTTTTTCTTGGTATGACCATGGGAAAAGAAGGTGAGCCCCGCGTGCTGGCCACACTTGTCGGCGTGCTTATCCTTGGCATTCTTGATAATGGCCTGACGCAGATGAAGGTAGACAGTTACATCCGTGAAATTCTTATCGGCGCCATAGTTATCGCAGCAGTGGCAACATCGGCCCTTGGAAGACGGCGTTAAGGCGCAGTCTTATCCCCAACCACGGGGGTTTTCAGCGGCCCCGTGTTGAAAAGCCAGTGCAAAGGTCGAATGCGACCTGCTTTCAGGTTATCCCCGCACCGCTTCAATCATCAGTGCCACATTTTCCGGGTCAGCATCCGGTGTGATCCCGTGGCCCAGATTAAAGATATGTGGCCCCCCCGAAAACGCCTTTACGATGCGCTTGGTTTCATCAATCAGCGCCTGCCCACCTGTCACCATATGCCCCGGTGCCAGATTGCCCTGAACACAGCCATCCACCTGAATGTTGCTTGCGGCCCAGTCTGCGGAAACTGAATTATCAATGGCAACACAATCGGCACCCGTGGCCTTGGCAAACCCGATATAGCGATCCCCGGCTTCGCGCGGAAACGCGATGACGGGGATGTTTGGATAACGCTCTTTCAGTGCGCCAATAATCCGGGCTGCCGGGGCAAGGGCGTATTTGTCAAAATCTGCGCCCTTCAGGGACCCTGCCCAGCTGTCGAAAAGTTTCACAACCTCGGCGCCCGCGTCGATTTGCATGGAAAGATAAGCGATGGTTGATTCGGTAATACGATCAAGCAGGGCCTCAAATGTCGGACGGTCCTGCGCAATCAGGTTATGGGCCGGTCCCTGATCGGGGGTGCCGCGCCCGGCAATCATATAGGTCGCCACAGTCCACGGTGCCCCGGCAAACCCGATCAGCGTGGTTTCATCCGGCAATTCACGGGCCAGAATTTTCACCGTTTCATAGATCGGGGACAGGGTGTCATGGATTGCCTCTGTCGGCTTTAGCGCGCTGACCTCACCCGGTGTGGTGATTGTGGACAGGCGCGGCCCTTCGCCGGTGACAAACCACAGATCCGCCCCAAGTGCCTGTGGCAACAGCAAAATATCGGCAAACAGGATTGCTGCATCAAAGCCATAGCGCCGGATTGGCTGCAATGTGACCTCGGCCGCCAGTTCCGGGTTATAGCACAGGGATAAGAAATCCCCGGCCTGCGCGCGGGTGGCTTTGTATTCCGGCAGGTAACGCCCGGCCTGACGCATCATCCAAATCGGGGGCGTTGGCAGGGTTTCGCCCGCAAGGGCCCGCAATATTGTTTTCGACTTAGCCATGGTTCGCCCCTTTATATGTGTTGTGACAGGTGGTCTTTCGCCTGCAACAATTTGTCAACCCAAGAGCTGGTTGTCAGGGCGCTGTGACGCAAGTATCAGACGTGTATGACACATATTATGCCCACCCCGAGCGAACCCCTGAAAATCGGCACCCGCGGATCCCCGCTGGCGCTGGCACAGGCCCGTGAAACCCGCCGCCGCCTGATGGCTGCGTTTGACCTGCCCGAGGGCGCGTTCAAGGTGGTTGTCATTTCCACCACCGGCGACCGGGTGCAGGACCGGCCGCTAAGTGAGCTGGGCGGAAAAGGCCTGTTCACCCGTGAGATCGAAGATGACCTGCTGTCAGGTGCAATCGACATCGCGGTGCATTCCATGAAGGACATGCCGGTTTTACAGCCCGATGGTCTGGTGCTGGATTGTTATCTGCCGCGCGAAGATGTGCGTGATGGCTTTGTATCGCTGTCACCCGGTGGTTTTGACGACTTGGCAAAGGGCGCTGTTGTTGGCACGTCCAGTCTGCGGCGCAAGGCGCAACTGTTGCACCGCCGCCCTGATTTGCAGGTCGTAGAATTTCGCGGCAACGTACAGACCCGTATGCGCAAACTGAACGAAGGTGTGGCAGAGGCAACGTTTCTGGCCATGGCCGGGCTGAACCGTTTGGGCACGGATGATGGTGTCGCGATGGCGATTGAACCGGATGTTATGCTGCCTGCGGTGGCGCAGGGTGCAATTGGCATTGAACGGCGTCTGGATGATGGGCGGGTTGCGGATATGCTGGCGGCAATCCACCATGTGGAAACTGGCCAAAGGCTGGCGGCTGAGCGGGCCTTTCTGGCGGCACTGGACGGGTCATGCGAAACCCCGATTGCCGCACTGGCAGAACTGGATGGCAAGACATTGCGCCTGCGCGGTGAGATTCTGCGCACTGATGGGTCTGAGGCCTTGGCCGATGAACAATCCGGCCCAATTGAAGACGGTGCAGATATTGGCCGCGAAATGGCCGCGCGATTGCTGGCGCGGGCCGGCGACGGCTTTTTTGACTGGCGCTAAATCGCCCGGTTTCTAAGGCAGGACTTTGCCGGGGTTCATGATCCCGTTCGGGTCCAGCGTGTTTTTGATACTGTGCATGACAGACAGGGCAACCGGGTCTTTGCCCCGTGCCATTGTGGGCCGTTTTGACAGGCCAACCCCGTGTTCGGCAGAAAACGATCCCCCAAGGCGAATGGCCAGATCATCGACCATCTGGCGAATTTGATCCTTCAGATCAGGGTCATCGGATGACGGCCAGACAGTAAAATGCAGGTTGCCATCCCCAAGGTGGGCAACGGTGATGGTTTGCGCCCCCCGGTCCATTTCGGCCAACAAATCATGGGCGGTGTTCAGAAAAATTTCCACCCTTTCAAGGGGTACGGCCACATCCGTGTCGATATGGGGTTTGCGCCCCAATGTGATTTCTGCGGCGGCTTCCCTAATCGCCCACATTTTGTCGCGCTCTTTGCCTGATCGGGCAACAAAGGCATCACTGGCCAGCCCGGTTTCAATCATATCCATCAGCGTGGTTTCAAGCAGTTCAACCACGGGAACCGAACCATCGGCGGATGGGGTTGCATCACGCGGGGCGGTGGCGCCCAGTTCCACAAGGATGGTGATATCCTGATCATAACCAAGGGGGGGCACCAGATCCGGGCGCACCAGTTCAAGGCGTTCCATATAGGTGCGGGGCATGTATTCAAACGCTTCGACCATGCCGCCGGTTTCCTGCTGTAATGTATTCAGCAGGCCTAGGGCGGCGGGCAGGGATTTGGCGGCGATCATTGCGGTTGCATATTCGCGCGGGCGGGGCACCAGTTTGAACACGGCGGCGGTAATGACGCCAAGGGTGCCCTCGGCCCCGATGAACAGGTCCTTCAGGTCATAGCCAGTGTTGTCTTTGCGCAGCTCACTTAACAGGTTCATGATGCGGCCATCCGCCAACACGACCTCAAGCCCCAGACACAGCGCACGGGTGTTGCCATAGCGCACAACGTTTGACCCCCCGGCATTGGTGGACAGGACCCCCCCGATCATCGCCGACCCACGGGCACCAAAAAATAATGGGAACGTCAGGCCATATTCCTCGGCGGCGGCGTGCAGGTTGGACAAAACCACACCCGATTCTACAATCGCCACCTGTGAATCCCGTCGGATTTCACGGATGGTATTCAGCCGGGCAAGGGACAGCATCAGCGCATCGGGTGCATAGGTTCCGCCAACCAGCCCGGTATTGCCGCCAATGGGCACAATGGGGGTAGCAGTTTCGTTGGCCAGTTTCAGGATCGCCGACACCTGTTCCACATTGGCGGGGCGCAAAACGGCGCGCGGCTGGGCCACATATGTGCCAAGAAAGTCTTTGCCATAGGGGGCTGCGTCCGGCCCGGTCAGGACATGTTCGGCGCCAATCGCAGATTTCAGTTTTTCAATCAGATCCAATTTGGTGTTGCCCCCGGCAAACTATCCACCGTTACCCAAAGCGAAGAAAGCCCCGATCACACGGCGGGGCTGTGGCCACTTTCGGACATATCATAGGCGTCCAGTTCCCGTGCAATCATCCGGGTAAGGGGGCGCGCATGGGGCAGAATGGTCAGCGTTTCATCCGTATCGGTTAACATTTCGGGAAAGCTGGTCATCAATGAACTGGTCATGGCACGTAAGTCTTGGGGCGCAAGGTCAAGTTCTGCCGCCAGATCACCATAGGATATGGCAAAGTCGCACATCAGGGATTCAATCAGGCGCGCACGCACCAGATCATCCGGGGTAAAGGCATGCCCGCGACTGGTTGAAAATTCACCACCACGCACCGCGGCCTGATAACCGGACGTTGACGGTTCATTCTGGGCATAGCCCTGCGGATAGCGGGAAATGGCGGATGCGCCGATCCCGATCAGAATTTTGCTGGCGTCTTCGGTATAGCCCTGAAAATTACGCTGCATCGTGCCGGCCTTTTGGGCAATCGCCAGGCCATCGCCGGGTTTGGAAAAATGGTCGATACCAATTTCGTCATACCCGCTGGCCACGAATATATCGCGCGCAGTTTCATACAGGGACAGGCGGTCCTGCGGTGATGGCAGGGCGTCTGTTGGGATCAGGGACTGGCGCTTGGCCATCCATGGAACGTGGGCATAGCCAAACAGGGCCACCCGGTCCGGGGACAGGGATACGACTTTTTGCACAGAATCGGTGATGCGCGCTGTGGTCTGGTGGGGCAGGCCGAACAGGATATCCATGTTCAGGCTTTGGATGCCCCGCGTGCGCAACCCGTCAACGGCGGCCTTGGTGGTTTCAAAACTTTGTTCACGGCCAATAATTTTTTGAATCTCGGGGTCAAAGTCCTGCACGCCGATTGAGGCACGGTTCATGCCTGCCGCGGCCAGGGCATCAAGGCGGGCGTCGTCAATTTCGTTCGGGTCAATTTCAACCGAAAACTGGGCATCAGCTGCCAGGGGAATCAGGTTAAAGATTGTGCTGGCCAGATCAGTGATAGACTGGGCGGGCAACAGGGTTGGTGTGCCACCGCCCCAATGCAGGTGTTCGATCGTGATGTCATCGCCAAGGCTATTGGCCAACAAGACCAGTTCCTGTTTCACGGTGTCAACATAGGCCTCTACCGGGGACAGGGTGCTTGTGCCTTGGGTGCGACAGGCGCAAAACCAACATAAATGCCGGCAAAACGGGATATGCACATAAAGGGATATCTTGGATCCGGCGGGTATTGCCGTGATCCAGCCCACGGTATCCGAGGGCCCGACATCATTTGAAAAGTGTGGCGCAGTTGGATAACTCGTGTAGCGTGGCACACGAGCGTCAAATAGCCCCAATTTACTGAGTTGTGAGTGGATAGACATGGCACTACGTATTCGACAATGTAAAATGATGTACCTTGATCCAGATCAATTAGGGGCCTGAGTTGTGAAACCTCCTGTATTTAATAACCGCGAATGCGGCACCTGCCCGATCCGCCACCGTGCGGTTTGCGCGCGCTGTGAGGAACCGGAACTGGAATATCTGGAAAGCATAAAATATTACCGCAGCTACGAAGCCGGACAGCCGATTATCTGGTCCGGTGATCAGTTGGATTTTGTGGCGTCCGTGGTTGTTGGCATCGCATCCCTGACCCAGACCATGGAAGACGGGCGCACGCAGATGATCGGGCTTTTGTTGCCGTCGGATTTTCTGGGTCGGCCGGGGCGGGAAATTGCCCCCTATGACGTCACGGCTGTATCCAACCTGACCCTGTGCTGCTTTCGCCGTAAACCGTTCGAAAAACTGTTGGACACCACCCATCATGTCAGCCAGCGGTTGCTGGAAATGACACTGGACGAACTGGACGCGGCACGTGAATGGATGTTGGTGCTGGGGCGCAAGACCGCGCGCGAAAAAATCGCCAGCCTATTGTCGATCATTGCCCGTCGAGAGGCCCATCTGAACATGGCCAGATCACCAGACGGGTCAAAGTTTGATCTGCCCCTGACCCGTGAAGCAATGGCCAATTACCTTGGCCTGACCCTTGAAACCGTTAGTCGCCAGATATCCGCCCTTAAGCGTGACGGCGTGATTATACTGGAAGGAAACCGCAAGGTGTTCATCCCGGACTTCAACCGTTTGATTGCCGAAACCGGCGATGATGCCGATGGTGGCCTGCTGACCTGACCCTAGTGGGTCATCAATACCGGCACTTCGGTGGTTTGCAGGGTGTTGCGGGTTGCCCCCCCAAGGATCGATTCGCGAATTCGTGAATGCCCATAGGCCCCCATAACCAACAGATCGGCGTTTTGATCATTAATATGGCGCGCAATCACGTCTGAAACCCGTGGCATGGTTTTGGCCAGTACGGATACTTCGGCCCGAATGCCGTGGCGTGACAACATTTGTGAAAGGACGCCCCCCGGGTCTGATCTATCCGGGGCGTGCTGTGGCGGGTCAACAATTGCGATATTCACCACCTCGGCGGATCGAAGAATAGGAAGGGCTGCGCGCACCGCCGCCAGGGCTTCGCTGCTTTCATTCCAGCCGACAACAACCCGTTCAATGGGGTTTGGCAAAACCGCGTTGTCGGGGATTACCAGAACCGGAACCTTGGCATCAAACAGGGCTGCTTCGACGATTGCTTCGTGTTCATGGCCCCGGCCTTCGCCGTATGGCCGCCCCAGAACGGCAATGTCACTATAGCGTGTGCGATGGGCAACACACTGCGCAAGGCCAACCAATTGGGCGGATCCGGCATGGGTTACCCAATGTACATCCTGACCTTCCAGCACCTGCTTTACGCTGTCTTCAACATCGCGGGAATTTTTCTCGGCCTCTTCCAAATTGGTTTGCAATGCCATTGCACTGCCGCCGGCGTAATAAAAACCGGGCTGGGTGCTGTCGACGCCCAGACACAGCACATCCAGATGGCCGCCTTCACGCCGTGCAAGGTTCGCAGCAGCGTCCAATGCGGTTCGATCAATTGCCAGATCGGTCACGATTGTGGTTATTGTTTTATAGGCCATGTCAAATTCTCCCGGCAAACCAAGTGGGAAAATTATCAGTGTTTATGGGGGCTGGCGCTTTGACTTCGATCAATCTGGAACAGAAAGATAAGAAATCTCAACATATTCAACTTTTGAATTTATTGATGTGGATCAAGGTGGCGCTTTGAACCACTTTCATATACGAGGCAGTCGAACTGGGAGCGGCGGCTTTTGCGTGGGCTCTGTATCATGAAAAGGGGACGCAAAGAATGTGGAACTATATTAAACTGGTTGGGCTGGCGCTGATCGCCCTTTTGGCAGCAATTGCTGCCAATTATGCGCGTGATCTGGCGTATATGGTACATGCCATAATCGTAATGCTTGTTGCTGGTGGTCTGTTCTTGTGGACAGTGCGCCAGACAGACGAGCCAAAGCGCCCCACGGGTGCGGAATATATGGATGACGTCATTAAGGCGGGCGTTATTGCCACGTGCTTTTGGGGTGTTGCGGGCTTTCTGGTCGGCACCTGGATCGCGTTTGAACTGGCATTTCCAGGGCTGAATTTTGAATGGCTGCAGGGGTATGGAAACTTTGGCCGCTTGCGGCCAGTGCATACATCCGCGGTGGTTTTTGCGTTTGGTGGCAATGCACTGATTGCAACGTCTTTTTATGTGGTACAGCGCACAAGTGCTGTGCGCCTTTGGGGCGGCAACCTTGGGTGGTTCGTTTTCTGGGGGTACCAGTTGTTTATCGTACTGGCGGCGACCGGTTATCTGATGGGCGCCACCCAGTCAAAAGAATACGCCGAACCTGAATGGTATGTGGATATCTGGCTGACCATTGTTTGGGTTGCCTATCTTATCACCTTCCTTGGCACCCTGTTCACACGCAAAGAAAAACACATCTACGTTGCCAACTGGTTCTATCTTTCGTTCATCGTGACAATTGCCATGCTGCACATCGTCAACAATCTGTCGATCCCGGTTTCGATTTTTGGGGCCAAGTCAGTACAGGTCTTTTCGGGTGTTCAGGACGCAATGACCCAGTGGTGGTACGGCCATAACGCCGTTGGCTTTTTCCTGACGGCCGGTTTTTTGGGGATGATGTACTATTTTGTGCCCAAACAGGCGGAACGCCCGGTTTACAGCTATAAACTGTCGATCGTGCATTTTTGGGCGCTGATCTTTCTTTATATCTGGGCCGGCCCACACCATTTGCATTATACCGCTTTGCCAGATTGGGCGACGACCCTTGGCATGGTATTTTCGATTGTGCTGTGGATGCCCAGCTGGGGTGGCATGATCAACGGCCTGATGACCCTGTCGGGCGCGTGGGACAAACTGCGCACTGACCCGGTTATTCGGATCATGGTGATTTCAATCGGGTTCTACGGTATGTCCACATTTGAAGGTCCGATGATGTCGATCCGCGCTGTGAACAGCCTGTCACACTATACAGACTGGACCATTGGTCACGTGCATTCCGGTGCCCTTGGCTGGAACGGTATGATCACCTTTGGGGCGCTGTACTTTCTGGTGCCAAAGCTGTGGAACAAGGAACGCCTGTACAGCCTGTCACTGGTTAACTGGCATTTCTGGCTGGCGACGATCGGTATCATTCTTTACGCCGCGTCCATGTGGGTAACCGGTATCATGGAAGGCCTGATGTGGCGCGAAGTTGACGCAAATGGCTTCTTGGTGAATTCGTTCGCTGACACGGTTGCCGCGAAAAAGCCGATGAATATCGTTCGCGGTACAGGTGGGATCATGTTCCTGAGCGGCGCTTTGATCATGTGCTATAACCTCTGGATGACTGTGCGCAGGGCACCGGCCAAGGCCGATGCAACTGCCGCGGCGCCAGCAGAATAGGGGGGCCGTTGATATGGGTATCCTAGACAAACATAAGTTCATCGAAACCAACGC
>DAOURA010000157.1 GCA_030625325.1 Marinosulfonomonas sp. | reverse complement strand
GGTGCTTTCGACCTTGGTGACGGTATTGTGGACTTCCCAGGGGGCAAGGAACTGACCCTTTTTAATGTTCACTACCGCGCCGGTTGCCCCGGCTGCGACCAACAAGTCGGTCTGGCGGCACAGGAAGGCCGGGATTTGCAGTATATCCACCACTTCGGCCACAACGCCGCATTGTTCGGGGGCGTGAATGTCGGTCAGAACCGGCACATCAAATTCGTCCCTGATGGTGGCCAGAACCTTTAGCCCCTCGTCAATCCCAAGACCGCGCTTGCCGGACAGTGATGTGCGGTTGGCCTTATCGAATGATCCCTTGAATACGAACTGTGCGCCCGCATTTTCGCAGGCCTCTTTCAACTGGCCTGCAATCATCCGGGCGTGATCCAGGCCTTCCAACTGGCAGGGTCCGGCAATCAACGTAAGGGGGCGGTCATTTCCAACCGCCAGTTTTCCGATTTCAACGGTTTTCATTTATGCAGATACCTGTTCACGTAATATGGATGCCGTCAGTGACGCCATTAGATAAAGCCCGGCAAAGATCAAAAGGGCAACAACGGTATTTTCAAACTTTCGGGGATAGGTGGCTTCGTCCGGGGCGATTGGGGTGACGCCAAGGGACAGATACCGCACCTGACGATTTGCCTCAATCCTGGCGGTTTCAAGCTGTTGCAGGGCCTGTTGCATCATCATTTGTCGGGTTTCCAGATCAATTTCGGCAATGCGCATTTCGCCGCTGATGCGCGCCAGTGACGTGCTGTTGGACCCGCCTTGGGTTAGTTGTGCCCTTAGGTCCGCAACCAATGTTTTCAGTCGGCTGATGTCGCCCTTTGCACCATCCACCCGGGCCTGATTTGGTTGGGAATTATCAAGCAACTGTTGCAGTTGCAGACCCTTTTCCTGAAGCTGGGTTTCAAAGGATGTGATCTGCCCCATCAGGGCGGCGGTTTCAGATGCCGCATCAATAACGCCAAGGCGTTCCTGCAATTGCAGAACACGGTTTTGCGCCGCCAGCATTTTGTCTTCTGCATCCTGATAGCTTTGGCGTGATCCTTTCATCTGATCACCCCGCAGGCGCTGTGTCAGGTTATCCACCTGTTCTTCGGCATACCCAATCAGCGCAAGCGAAAATTGTTCGCTGACCATTGGGTCTGCTGCAATCACTTCCATTTTGACCAACCCTTCGGTTGGGTCATAGCCGATTTTCACCGACCGCTTGTACAGGCGATAGGCGGCTTCGTTCGTGCTGTCGGGTTCCAGTCGGCGCAGGGGGTCGATGTTGTCTTGATTGAAGTGCGCCTTGAAACCAATATCGGCGTCCAGTCGCAACATGGCCTCTCTGGATTGCAGGTAACTTTGAACGGTTATCGAATCCTGTGATGTGGCAAAGCCCGTTCCCGAGAACATGCCACCAAGTGTGCCACCACCACTGCCGGAATCTGCCTGTTGGATCAGGAATTCAGATTTCGTGGCATATAGCGGGGTCGCGATATTGTAATAATAGTAACCAACCATAAACGTTGGTAAAAACACGAAAAACGCAAGCCGTGTGAACAACAGAAATGTCTTGCGGCGACGGCGGCGCGCGATATCCCTTTGGATCATCGCCACTTCGCGACCGCGGGTTTCTGCATCCATGATCTGGGTCGATGGCAGGTTGTCGCCGCCGGCTGTTTTGATCAGGTTTTGTGGGTTTTTGCCACCTTTGCCCTTGGGTTCGACAAGTTCCAGCATCGTTGCGCGCTGAAACGGATCAACACCTTTCAGGCGCAAAAGGCGAATGGCGTCAAAGTCTGATTTTGGCTCAAGCCCGTATTTTTGCGCCACCCGTCGGGCCATGCGTAACTGACGCCCTGTCAGGCCCTCTTTTTTGATGGCAAGCAGGGCCTGTGCCACGGTTTCGGCCTGTTCTTTGGTCTCTGGGCTGGCCGTTGGAAAAGGTTCATCCCCAAAACCGTCTTCGGGCGCGCCGAACATGTTTGCGTCGTCCTGCGCCGCGGATGCATCGCTTGCTTGCGGATCAGGATCTGCCCCAGCCTCAGGGGTGGGGTTAAGGGGGCCGGCCAAGGATCCGCTGCGGCGAATGCGAAACTTTTTACCTTTAGGTTTCGTAGTCATAGACTGCCTTCGCTTCCTCTAACGTGTCGAACAACATAAACTGCCCGTTTTTAAGGACCGCCGCTGAGCGGCAGAATTTTTCAAGCGTTGACGCCTGATGGGATACGATAACCACCGTCGCATTTTGCAGTCGTTCACGTAAAATCGTCCCCGCCTTACGGTTAAACTCAGCATCTGTCGAGCCCGGCATGCCTTCGTCAATCAGGTAGATATCAAATTCCAGTGCCAGCAACAATGACAGGCTGAACCGTGACCGCATGCCACTGCTGTAGGTGCCGACCGGCATGTCAAAGTATTCTTCAATTCCGGTTAACCAGCGCGAAAAGGCCTCCATATAATCCGGGTCCAGTCCGTAAAGGCGTGCCACGAAACGCGCGTTTTCGCGCGCCGTGTGTTTTGCAACCACCCCACCCATGAACCCAAGCGGAAACGAAACCCGGCTGGTTTTTCGGATCGTGCCTTCATCAGGTTTTTCAAGCCCGGCCATCATGTTTATAATTGTGGATTTGCCGGTGCCATTGGGGGCAAGAATGCCCAGTGAATTGCCCAACTCAACGCGAAAGGAGGCCTGATCAAGAATGACCTTCCTTTGCTTGCCGGTCCAAAAGGACTTACTGACATTATTGAATTCGATCATGGGCATGATCCTGCTGCTGTTCTTAATCGGGCACATAAGGATTAAGTGCCTGTTTGGCTATGGTGTTACCTGATGGTTCCCACCGCCCTTTTTTAGCACATGGCTGCGATCCGGGTCAAAAGGCAATGATTTTGTGAATCTATTTTTCCTTTGGTGTTTGGAATGGCCACCAGACCACAAAATAAATAGTTCCGAACAGGAAAATAAATACTATTTCTGAACTGTATTTTCTGGTTTGCTTCTTGTCATATATCGTTGTTTCAGGCAGTTGTTTGGTGCTATCAAATGGGTAGTGTGGGCAGCCTATGTCCGAAGTGCTAATGGGAAATGAAGGCGGGTTTTCCATTGCTTGGCCATTGATTGAATTACGTTGCAACCGGATGGGAAATTAAGCTTGCGAATTTTGGGGATACTGATCAGTCTGCTTGCCCTTTGGCTGCTGACATCCGGCCTGTTTACGCCGATGTTGATCGGCCTTGGGGTTGTGTCAGTTTTGGTTGTGATCTTCGTGACTGCCCGAATGGATGCGCAAGATGATGACCGGGTGGGTATACGTCTTTCACCGGTTCGGTTTGCCAAATACCTGATTTGGCTGATGGTTGAAATTGCCAGGGCAAACTGGGCCGTGACCAAGATTGTATTGTCTCGAAAGATGACAATTCGCCAACATATGTTTTCGGTTCCTTACACGCAAAAAACCGACCTTGGGCAGGTGATTTTTGCCAATTCAATTACACTGACGCCCGGCACCATCACGGTTGAAACCGAAGACGGGAATTTTCTGGTGCATGCGGTGGACTATTCGGATGACGACCCGGCGGCCCTTGCCGATATGGATGCCCGTGTCACGGCATCCGAACTGGGGGGCGCGCACTGATGTTTGTGGTTGCAGCACTTGCACTGTTTTTGGCGATGGTTTTGGTGCTGGTTCGCCTTTACGCGGGGCCAACGCTTTATGACCGGGTGCTGGCGGTTAATTCCTTTGGGACGCACACGGTTCTGTTTATCGGGGTTCTGGGCTTTTTGACCGGACGGCCCGATTTTCTGGATATTGCACTGCTTTACGCAATGATCAATTTTGTCGGGACAATCGCCATTCTGAAATACTTTCGCTACCGGGCCATTGGTGACATTTCGCAAATTCCGGGTGATCAGGGGGCTGGCCAATGATGGTGCTGGACATGATCATTTTGGCCCTAAGCTGGCTGTTTATCCTGGGCGGGTCGGTTTTTGTGGTGATCGGGGCATTTGGCACCCTGCGCTTTCCTGATTTCTGGTCGCGCCTGCATGCGGCGTCCATTACGGATTCAGCGGGTGTAATTTTGTTGATCATCGGGATGTGCCTGCAGGGCGGGGCCACGTTGATCACTGTGAAGCTGTTGTTCATTGGTGTCTTTCTGTTTCTGACCGGGCCAACGGCCACACATGCCATCGCAAACGCGGCCCTTGTAACCGGCCTGCGCCCGCTTGAGGCCAAAGGCCTGACCGGCGCAGAGCCTGAGCCGATTTCACCAGATCAGGATCAACCGAAGGAAGTTGGTGAATGATCGAGGTTGCCATAAATTTCGTCCTGTTTTTTATGCTAATCACAACGGCGATTGCAGCGGCGCGCATGACCCATTTGTTTGCGGTTGTGATGTTGTCAGGCACGTTCAGCCTGTTGTCGGCCCTGTTGCTGGTCACACTTGACGCGGTTGATGTGGCCTTTACCGAGGCCGCCGTTGGTGCGGGTATTTCCACAGTGCTGATGTTGGGCACACTGGCCCTGACATCGCGTACCGAAAAACCATCCAGCCATTCCCCGCTGGTCCCATTGGTTGTTGTTGTCGTGACCGGTGCGGCGATCATTTATGGCACGCTGGACATGCCGAATTTTGGCGCGGGTGATTCACCTGCCCAGTTGGGTGTGGCCGCGTCCTATATGGAACGCAGCCCCCATGAAATTGGTGTGCCAAACGTGGTGACCGGAATTTTGGCCAGCTATCGGGGCTATGACACATTGGGTGAAACTGCTGTGGTTTTCACCGCCGGGGCAGGGGTTTTATTGCTGATATCGGGCCTGCGCGCGCGGCGTCGCCGTGAAGATGAAGAAGACGACGAAGCGGGGGCAGGTTCCTGATGCGCCACCACCTTATCCTTCGTGTTATCACCAAGCTGCTGGTCGGCACCATCATCCTGTTTGCCTTTTATGTGCAATTTCACGGTGACTTTTCACCGGGCGGCGGTTTTCAGGCCGGGGTGATCATGGCCGTTGCTTTTATCCTTTATGGGATCGTGTTTGGCTTGCAAAAGGTACAGGCGGTCTTTCCGGTCTGGCTGGTACACCGCCTGATGGCGCTTGGGGTGCTGATCTATGCCGGAACCGGCGTTGTCAGTATGCTGCTTGGGTTTGATTATCTGGATTACGGTGCCTTTACCCCGGACCACCCCGAACACGGCCAGCATTACGGGATCTTTGTGGTGGAATTTGGCGTTGGCGTAACGGTGACCGGCGTGATGATCGCGATCTATTATGCTTTTGCCGGACGCCCCCCCCGTATCAGTGATGAGGAATGGTAATGGGCTGGGATTTCATAGTTGGCCAT
>DAOURA010000212.1 GCA_030625325.1 Marinosulfonomonas sp. | reverse complement strand
GCAAAGATACGCGGCCTCTTCATCGGTGCAAACCGCGCGGTCAGGCGGGCCGTCAAAATCACCATCCGTGGTGCCGATCAGGGTAAAATCGTCCTCATAAGGAATTGCAAAGACGATCCGGTTATCCCCGCCCTGAAAAATATAGGGCTGATCGTGGTCAAACAGGCGGCGGGTCACAATGTGACTGCCGCGCACCAGTCTGGTTTTTTCGCGCGATGTGATGTGTAGTGTTTGTGAAATGACATCGCTAACCCATGGCCCACTTGCGTTGATCAGGGATTTCGCCTGAATTTGTTCGCTTTGCCCGGTGGTCACGTCTTCAACGGTGATGGTCCAGTGGCCATCGGTACGGGTTGCATCCACCACCTTGGCGCGGGTCATGATTTTGGCGCCACGGTCCTGGGCGTCACGGGCGTTCAGGGCCACAAGGCGGGCGTCCTGCACCCAGCAGTCAGAATATTCGAAACCCTTGGCAAAGTTGTTGTTCAGCGGTTTACCAGTTGCATGGCTGGACAGGTCAAGGGTGCGCGTTGCCGGCAATATCTTGCGCCCGCCGATATGATCATACAAAAACAGGCCAAGCCGGATAAGCCACTTTGGCCGCAGCCCTTTGTGGTAAGGCAGCACAAAGCGCATCGGCCAACTGATATGGGGCATCGCCTGCAACAGGCGTTCACGTTCAATCAGGGATTCACGCACCAGCCGGAATTCGTAATATTCAAGGTAACGCAGACCACCGTGAAACAGCTTGGTTGATGCGGATGATGTTGCTTGTGCCAGATCACCCTGTTCTGCCAGCACCACATTTAGCCCGCGACCGGTCGCGTCACGGGCAATTCCGCACCCGTTTACACCGCCGCCAATGATGAAAATGTCGGCCATAACGTCATTACTGGTATCTGAGGGCATAGATGAATCGCCTAAGGCTGAAGGGGTTGAATACTAAACTTTTAGCACAATACCGGGGCGGCCCGAAAAATTCGAGCGTAAACATCGCTTTGCCAAATATTTAAGGGCCAGCGGCCTGATTTGAGCTACTCTTTCCAGAAATTGGCGTATTCTATGGGTTGCAGGGGGGTAGCCATGTCTGATGTTTTGCCGGATTTCTGGATAGGGGCGGGCCAGGTTTTTGATGGTGAATGCCTGTTGGCGCCCCGTGTGTTGCGTATTGTTGACGGCAAGGTTGCACAAATAAGTGACCGTAGCGCAGTGCCAGAGCAGGCATTAATTTGGAAAACTCCGGGGTGCATATCACCGGGGTTTTTTGACATTCAGGTGAACGGTGGCGGTGATGTTATGTTTAATGCCACACCCAGTGCTGCCGGAATTACAGCAATTGCAAAGGCACATCGTCAGTTCGGGACAACCGCAATTTTACCAACGGTAATTACCGATGCGCCCGATGTTATGCTGGCGGCGTGTGATGCGGTGGCGCAGGTCCATGGAACACAGGGTGTTATGGGTATTCATATTGAAGGGCCCCATATTAGCATGGCGCGCCGGGGCACCCATGGGGGTGAATTTATTCGCCCACTTGACGATGAAACGCTGAACGCTGTTCAACGGCTGTGTAACCTGAAAATCCCGGTTTTGATCACTGTGGCGCCAGAGGCCGTCAAGCCGGGGCAAATTTCGGCGTTGGTTAGAATGGGGGCGGTTGTTTCCATTGGCCATTCAGATTGTGACGGGCAGGCGGTGCGCGCCGCCCTGACCGAAGGGGCGGCGGCGTTTACCCATCTGTTTAACGCCATGTCACCAATGCTGGCCCGCGCGCCGGGCGTTACCGGAACGGCGATCAACAGTTCTTCGTATTGCTCGGTCATATGTGATGGTATCCATGTGGCCGATGGCATGGTTGGGCTGGCGGTGCGTGCGCGCCCGGTTGCGGACAGGATGATCCTGATATCGGACGCCATGGCCACAGTGGGCGGGCGCGATTGTTTTGAGCTATATGGAAAGACCATCAAACTGATTGATGGGATGCTGGTAAACGACGAAGGCACACTGGCCGGGGCGCATACCACTATGGCCGCAGGGCTGGCCCGTATGGTTGGCCATGTGGGTGTTTCGATGGGGGATGCCTTGCGGATGGCCATAACAAACCCCGCACGTCTGCTGGGGCTTGGTGGTCAATTTTCCCTGTTGGGGGCTGATATTGATGACCTTGTGTTGCTGGATGCAGACCTGAATTGCAGCCGGGTAAGTGCGGGCCAAAAGTAGCCTGACCCTAACGGCGCAATGTTGTGCCGGGGGTCAGTTGCGGTGTTAGCGCGATTATTTCACCGGGTTTGATTGTCGGGTCTTCGACCCGGCGCACGATGATTTCCGCGGCGGTGCGCCCAATTTGGGCACGGCATGCATCCATTGTGGCCAGTTGGCGTGGCAACCCATCCAGCAGTTCAACCCCGTTAAACCCGGCTAATCCAATTTGTCCGGGAATATCAAACCCCATTTCAAGGCAGTATAACAATCCGCCGGCACCGATCATGTCATTTGAATAATAGATAAAATCAAGGTCCGGGGTACGGCGCAAAATTTCTGCCGTCATTTCGCGCCCCTTGGCCAGTGCGGACCCACCGGAATAAAATTCCTGATCGGCCACTTCCAGACCGGCCTTGGCCAG
>DAOURA010000059.1 GCA_030625325.1 Marinosulfonomonas sp. | reverse complement strand
GTTATCAATCGTCGTGAATCGTTGCAGATTAACCCGGCACTGGCTGATCTGTTGCGGGTGTTATTAAAGGCGAAATCTGACAAAACCGGGGTCGCACCAAAACTGATCGCAACGGCAGCCGAACTTGATCTTATCGCAGCGGGCCAACGTGAAGTTCGCGCCCTAAGCGGTTGGCGGGCTGAAGTTTTTGGCGATGACGCAATCCGACTATGTGACGGCAAGGTGGCGCTGGCAGTGCGTGGCAATCATGTGGATGCCATTGAACTTTAGGGCCGTGCAGTGCGGCTGTTGTTTGCGCCGATAACCCGAATTCGTCTGACCCCGCGCAGTTGCGCCTGTGTCAGCACTGTTCCCGCGGTTATTTCGCGCAGATAACTTGCGCCACTTGCTGTTGTCACGCCCGGCGCGCGGGCGCGAAATTCGAAAACCAATTCGCCTTTGCGCGTTGAAACCGCGCTGACCAAATCAGCGCTATGATAGCCCTGCACCGGGGCCAATCCGGTTGCGCGCACAATTGCGCCAGACGATGTTTTGTCAATTGAAAGCCCGGAAATTTGGCTGATCAGCGGGCGCGTTTCCACTGCCACACCTTGGGCGCGCGCAGGCAATAAAGACCGCCGGCCACTAACCGTGCTTTGGCCCGCAGCGCCATTAAACCAGTTCAGCGGGTTCAGATTGCCAAGCGATCCGGCGCTGGTTGAACCGCCGCCCCCCGCGCAGGCAGAGACCCCCAACAAAAGACAAATTACCAAAGACTTGCGCACTGTTTACCCCCCAAACTATGTACCCGAGGCTTAGCGAAAGCCATGGCGCGCAAAATGTCAACGCTGCACTGGACCTTTTGGCATTCGGGCCGTAGGGAAAAAGGCAATATTTGGAGAATGCCATGGCCACCGAAGCCTTTGAAGAAATCGCCGAGACCTTTGACTTTCTGGACGACTGGGAAGACCGCTATCGCCATGTGATCGATATTGGCAAGGCAATGCCCCCCCTGGAAGAGGCGTTCAAAGTGCCCGCCACCAAGGTTGACGGCTGCGCCAGTCAGGTCTGGATACAACCCCATATTGACGGGCAGGGGCCGGATGCCATTTTCACCTTTCGCGGTGAAAGTGATGCGATGATCGTTCGCGGGATTATTGCGGTTTTACACGCGCTTTATTCCGGGATCAGCGTGGCGGATGTGTTGGCGGTGGATGCCCCGGCTGAAATGGCCCGCCTTGGGTTGAATGAACATTTGTCCGCACAGCGATCAAACGGGCTGCGTGCAATGGTGGAACGGATCCAAAAACTGGCGGCGGCGGCTAACGCGGCGGGTTAGTATCGGCCCAGCCCGAAAGGGTTGTTTCAAGGTCGCCGTAACCGGTGGCGCGCCGTTCATAGGCCAGCCCAAGACGGTCCGCGCAATCGCGGGCCTTTTCGTCAAGGCGCGGATCATCGGTTTGCGCCTGATAGACCAGTTTGCGGTAATTGCCGAAATACATATCACGCAATTCAGGGTGGCGATCCAGCCCAAGGGGTTTGAACACAAAGGCATCAAACTGACGCACCAGAAAATCGGTTAGGTAAAAGGCATCAATTTCATCGCTGGCCCGTTGTGCGAACCCCTCATTTCCTTCGTAAAAAGAATAACAATGGGGCCCTTTTATCATTTCGACCCCCAGATCGTCACATAGTCGGGCCAACTGCCCGCCGGTGCCACAATCGGCATAGGCGACATATATCGTACCATAGTTGGGCCGGTGTTTTGCAACGGCCTGTTCGACCGCATCGCATATCTTGTCAGGGTGGTTGTGTAATATCGCGGGCAGGCAGGTAAGGTGTATGTGCCCCCAGTCGTTGGCGTCTGTCAGGGCCAGAATTTCGCGCGCCAGTGCGCCGCAGGCAATGACCATGACGCGGCCATTGTCGCCTGTTGCGGACAGGCCGTTTTGGGTCAGATCATTATCGCTGAGCTGGGTCATTTTTTCCCTGTTTGCGTTGCAGCCACAGGGCAATGATGCGCCACACTAAGGCACCAATCAACAGGGCGATTATTGCGGTGCCGGGTGTCGTTAGGCGCGGTGCAACCCACAGGGTCAGACCCGCGGCCCCAATGACCCCGATCAGGATGGCCGTAAATACGCGTGGTGGCATCGGTTACTGGGGGGCCGCTTGGTTGTGTTTTCGGGCCATGAATTCCTTGGCCGTTTCAACGGCAACGGCCGCGTCCCGGCAATAGGCATCTGCGCCGATGGCCTTGGAAAATTCTTCGTTCAGGGGGGCACCACCCACCAGCACGATGAAATCATTGCGGATATTTTTCTCGGTCAGGGTATCGATCACCACCTTCATATAGGGCATGGTGGTGGTCAGCAGGGCCGACATGCCCAAAATATCCGCCTTTTCGTTTTCCAGCGCATCCAGATACTTTTCAACGGAATTATTGATGCCAAGGTCGGTCACTTCAAACCCGGCGCCTTCCATCATCATCGCCACCAGATTTTTGCCGATGTCGTGAATGTCGCCCTTAACGGTGCCAATCACCATCTTGCCCACGGGGGCCGCCCCGGTTTCGGCCAGCAGGGGTTTTAAAATTCCCATACCACCCTTCATTGCGTTGGCGGCCAGCAGCACCTCGGGCACAAACAGGATGCCGTCACGAAAATCAATGCCAACGATGGTCATGCCCGCCACAAGGGCCTTGGTCAGCACATCATAGGGTGTCCAGCCGCGCGCCAGCAGGATATTGACCGCCTCTTCGATTTCTTCTTTCAGGCCGTCATACAGGTCGTCGTGCATTTGCAGCGTCAGTTCTTCGTCTTCCAGCTCACTCAGGATGATGTCTTCTTCGTCGGCCATGTGGTGTCTCCCTGCGGGGTGGTGTCAGCTTGGTTATTGATGGGGCGAATGGGGCTTTGTAACTTGGCGGATTGCGACACAGGCGGTTCTGCAACCGACCTTTGGTGGCTGTGCGCCTAGGTACGCCGCCGCCGGCCAGAGCGTTCGCGTGCCTTGGGGGCGTTGCCGTCTGTTCCGTCAGAGGTGGATGAAAACCCGCCAAGGGTTGTGCTGATTTGTTCCAGCGTGGGGCGCGGGCCAATTGGGGTGTTTTCCAGGGCGGCGCGCATGCTTTCCAGGTGCTTTGGCGTGGTGCCACAGCAGCCGCCGATAATGCGTGCGCCACAATCGCGCGCCATCACGGCGTATTCGCCCATCAGTTCCGGTGTGCCGTCGTAATGGATGTGGCCGTCAACATATTTCGGAATGCCGGCGTTGCCCTTGGCGATGATCACCTGTTCGGGGCCTTGTGCGCTAAAGCCAAGAACAGTGCGCAGCAAATCGGACGAGCCAACCCCACAATTTGCGCCGTATCCAATTGGTTTATAGTCCAGCTTTTCAATTAGTTTGGCCATATCGGCCGATGTGACGCCCATCATGGTGCGCCCGGATGTATCGAAACTCATCGTGCCACACCATGGCATGTTTGCAAGGCGCGCGCCCTCGGCGGCGGCGCGGTATTCATCGGGGGCAGAAATGGTTTCAGCCCACAGGACATCAACGCCGCCCTCTTTCAGGCCCTCGGCCTGTTCATGAAACATTTCTACGGCGCTGGCGAATGTCAGGGTTCCCATGGGTTCCATGATTTCGCCGGTTGGCCCCATTGAACCGGCAACCACCAGATCGCGCCCGCTTTTGTCGGCCACGTTGCGGCCGATTTCGGCGGCGATCCGGTTTAATTCACCCACACGTTTTTCGGCGTCGTGCAGTTTCAGGCGTGAGGCATTGCCACCAAATGTATTGGTCAGAAATATATCACTGCCCGCGTCCACGGCCCCCTGATAGAGGGCGGCAATACGATCAGGGTGCTGATCATTCCACAGTTCAGGCGAATCCCCGGATTGCAGGCCCATGTTAAAAAGTGTGGTGCCCGTGGCCCCATCCGCCAACAGCCAGTCGCGGGTTGCCAATAGTTGTGTAAGGCGATCGGTCATGTGTTTGTTCTTTCAACGCCAATGGGCCAGAGGTTTTCCGGCACTGTTGGAACGGGCAATCGCATGAATTGTTCGGTGCGGCAATTTCTAAATAGTCATAATGATCATGAGGCCGCTAAGCGGTGGCGCTGGCAGGGTTTGGTTTTTTGGGTGGTTTGCGCCCTTAATGGTTCAGATCCAAACAAAAAAGACGCGCAAAAATGCGCGCCTTTTGATTGTTTTGTCAGGTTCGAAAAGGATTCAGGCTTCGTCCATCAACTGGGCTTTGGCCTCAGTCATCAGGTCCTGAATTTTGCCGCGAATCGTTGCCTCGTCCGCTTTGTTGCCAAGGTCACCGGCGACTTTGCGATAAACATCTTCGTGTCCGGCTTCTTCGAAATCGGCCTTTATCACGGATGTTGCATACTCAGATGCGGCGTCACCCGAAAGGCCCATCAGGTCTGCCGCCCACAGCCCCAACAGCTTGTTGCGCCGGGCTTCGGCCTTGAATTGCATGTCTGCATCATGGGCGAACTTGGCTTCAAATGCATTTTCGCGATCGTCAAAGGTTGTCATGTCGGTCCTCATGGCTGCTAATCTGTTGTATCTGATATGCCCCTTGCGGGGCGTATCTGCAAGGGGGCAGGTGTTCTTGCCCCGGGACATTTCATCGCCTATACGGGCGCCAACCGGGCGGGCTGACGGATTGCGCGTCCAGGTGCAAGTGGGGACCATATGGCACGGCGTAAGAAAATTTACGAAGGCAAAGCCAAAATTTTGTATGAAGGCCCGGAGCCGGGCACTTTGGTGCAATATTTTAAGGATGATGCTACCGCATTTAACGCCGAAAAGATGGCTGTTATTGATGGTAAGGGTGTGCTGAATAACCGGCTAAGTGAATATTTCATGACCGGGCTGGCAGGCATTGGTGTTCCCACACATTTCATCAAACGCCTGAATATGCGTGAACAACTGATCCGTTCGGTTGAAATTATTCCGCTTGAGGTGATCGTGCGTAATGTTGCCGCCGGATCAATGGCCAAGCGTCTGGGCATGGACGAAGGCACGCCATTGCCCCGCCCGATCGTTGAATTTTCCTATAAGGACGACAAACTGGGTGATCCGCTGGTGCCCGAAGAATATATCATTGCCTTTGGCTGGGCATCGCAACAAGATCTGGATGATATTGTCGCGCTGGCCCTGCGGGTGAATGATTTTCTGTCCGGGGTGATGTACGGGGTCGGTATTCAGCTGGTGGATTTCAAAATTGAAATTGGCCGGGTCTGGGAAGGCGATTTTATGCGCCTGATCGTGGCGGATGAAATTAGCCCTGACAGTTGCCGCCTGTGGGATAACAAGACCGGCCAAAAGCTGGACAAAGACGTGTTTCGCCGGGATCTGGGTGATTTGGCCGACGCCTACACCGAAGTGGCGCGCCGGTTGGGGGTGTTGCCAACCAATACCACCCATGCGGGCACCAAGCCAACGCTGATTAACTGATACGCGCCGGGGCAATGGCCACCGGGCAGCAAAGACTGGGGTACTTGAAATGAAAGCAACTGTTCATGTGATGCTGAAAAGTGGCGTTCTTGACCCACAGGGTGCGGCCGTGCGCCATGCCCTTGGCACCCTTGGCTTTGACGGGGTGGATAAGGTTCGCCAAGGCAAAGTGATTGAACTGGAACTGGACGAAACAGACCGGGACAAGGCGCAGACAACCGTGACCGCGATGTGCGAAAAGTTGCTGGCGAATACGGTGATTGAAAGTTACCGGGTGGATATAGCCTGATGCGCGCCGGTGTTATTGTATTTCCCGGTTCCAACTGTGACCGGGATCTGGCGGTGGCCCTGGAACGGGCCGGGGCCAGTGTTTCAATGGTTTGGCACAAGGACAGTCGCCTGCCGGACGGGCTGGATCTGGTGGCCATTCCCGGTGGATTTTCCTTTGGGGATTACTTGCGTTGTGGGGCGATTGCGGCGCAATCTCCGATTTCAAAGGCGGTTGTTAAGCACGCAAATAGTGGCGGCTATGTCATTGGTATATGTAATGGTTTTCAGGTCCTGACCGAAACCGGCCTGTTGCCCGGTGCGCTGATGCGAAATGCGGGCCTGAAATTCCTGTGCAAACCTGTTGGCCTGCGTGTTGAGACATCTGACAGTGCCTTTACCTCTGGTTATTCAGCCGGGCAAACCGTGCAATTCCCGGTGGCGCACCATGACGGTAACTATACGGCTGACGCTGAATTACTTAAACGCCTGAACGGGGAAGACCGGGTGGCGTTTCGGTATGTGAACAATCCAAACGGGTCCAGTGACGACATCGCAGGGGTGCTAAGCAAAAACCGCAGGGTTCTGGGGCTGATGCCGCATCCTGAACGCGCGGTTGACGGGGCCCATGGCGGGGTTGACGGGGGTGGTATGTTTGCGTCCCTCGTCAACGTGATGCAGAGCGCCTGAGTGCATGCTTGAGCCTTGGTGCTTTGGGGCGTAGTCTGGGACCATGGCGTCAGCAACCAAAAAAAAGCAACGAAAACCGTCGCGCCCGGCAATGTCATGGCGGGGGCGGGTGGCGGTGCTTGCGGTTACGATTATTGGTGTTGTTGTGGTACTGGCCACGAACCAGTTTCTGACCACCCGATTTACCGAAAACACCCGTAACAGCACGCAGGTTCGTCAGGCGCTGTATTCCGGCAACCTGATTTCTGAGCTGCAGCGCAATTCAATTGTGCCGCTTTTGTTGTCACGCGAGCCAAGCCTGATTCATGCCCTGGGCAGCGATGATTTTTCCCAATCATCACAACAACTTATTTTTTACGTAGAGGAAATCGGATCAGCGGCGTTGATGCTGCTGGATGAAACTGGCCGGGTGGTGGCCGCAACTGACAGAAATACAATGGGGGCAAATCACCGCTCGGATCCGTATTTCGTGAATGCGCTGCGATCAAATGACACGGTTTTCACCACGTTTCGCAATGATTCCGGGGCCTTTGTATTCAACTACAGCCGGCAGATTAAAGTTGACGGAAAACTGGCCGGGGTGATCGTGGCTGAAGCAGACCTGCGAAAATTTGAACAATCCTGGGCCGGCATTTCGAACGCCGTTATTGTGACCGACAGCGAAGGCACAATTATTTTATCAACCGAACCGCGCTGGCGTGGCTTGGTCGAAGCCGAGGCCCTAACCGTGTCATCGGCGCCAACCGCCATTAGCCGCGCAATCCGCGCGACCGCCGACTGGACGGTGATACCGATAGAAGCCTACGTTCTGGGGCAGGCGGTCATGCGTATGGAAAGCCGTGTACCGTTTCAGGGCTGGAAAATGACAACGTTCACCCCCTATGCGTCGGTGCGTGAAAAGGTAAACGGTGTTTTGGCGCTGGAAATCATGGGCTTTGCGATCCTGCTGGCGGTGGCGTTTTACTTTGCCAGCTTGCGCGCGCGGGCCCGATCTGTGGTGTATCAGCAGGAAACAGCGGAACTTCGTCAGTTAAATGATGCCTTGCAACGTGAAGTTGCCGGGCGTGAAAAAGCCGAACGCCATTTGGATATGGCCGAACAAACCCTGGCCCAGTCATCCAAACTGGCGGCTTTGGGTGAAATGTCGGCGGCTGTCAGCCATGAGCTTAATCAACCCCTTGCGGCAATGAAAACCTACATTGCCGGTGCCAAGCTGCTGTTAAGGCGCAAGCGCCCGGATGAAGCCCTGTCGTCCTTTCAGCGGGTTGATGATCTGATTGATCGGATGGGGTCAATTACCCGCCAGCTTAAAAGTTATGCCCGCAAGGGCGGGGATGCGTTTGAACCCATAGATATAAGGGATGCCCTGTCATCGGCCCTGTCGATGATGGAGCCACAGCTAAAGAGCAAGGATGTGAAAATAACGCGCATAATCTCGCCCGATCCGGTGATGGTGATGGCTGATCGGGTGCGTCTGGAACAGGTGATCATTAATTTGCTGCGCAATGCACTGGACGCAATTAAGGCTTCCGCTGATCCCAGTATCGAAATTGTTATCTCTGCCGGTGAAACTGCAATGTTTTCGGTGCGTGACAACGGGTATGGAATTAAAGATCTGGATAGCTTATTTGAACCGTTCTACACCACGAAGGCCCCCGGTGAAGGTGTTGGTTTAGGGCTTGCCATTTCGTCGGGAATTGTAAACGATTTTGGTGGCCGCCTGACGGCACGAAATGCCGAAGACGGCGGGGCGGTTTTTGAAATGAAGCTTCCTATTTTAGGAAAACAGGTCGAGGCGGCACAGTAGGGGCCGGGTATTTGATATGAAAATTGCAATTGTTGACGACGAAAAAGATATGCGCCAATCCATCAGTCAGTGGCTGGCGCTTTCGGGGTATGAGACAGAAACATACGCCAGTGCCGAAGACGCCCTGCGGGTTATTGGGGCGGATTATGCCGGTGTGGTTGTAAGTGATATCCGTATGCCGGGAATTGACGGGATGCAGTTTCTGAAAAAACTGATGGGCGTGGACAGTGCGCTGCCGGTGATCATGATCACCGGGCATGGTGATGTCCCAATGGCGGTTGAGGCCATGCGCCTTGGTGCGTTTGATTTTCTGGAAAAGCCATTTAACCCCGACAAAATGACCGAGCTGGCCAAGCGGGCCACCAATGCCCGCCGCCTGACACTGGACAGTCGCGCACTGCGCCGTGAACTGTCTGACGGCACCACGATCATGAAAAAGCTGATCGGCACATCGCCGGTGATGGAGCGCCTGCGCGAAGATATTCTTGATCTGGGGCAGGCGGATGGCCATGTTCTGATCGACGGGGAAACCGGCACCGGCAAAACCCTTGTGGCCCACGCCCTGCACGCGGTCGGGGCCAAGGCAGGCAAAAAGTTCGTGCTGGTGTCCTGTGCGGCCTATGACGAAGAAACACTGGGAAAGATGATCTTTGGCCCGGCTGAGCAAGGCACATCGCTGCCGCTGATCGAAGAAGCGCGCGGCGGTACACTGGTTCTGGAAGACATTGAGGCCCTGTCCCAACAGTTGCAGGCGCGTCTGTTAACCTGGATCAATGAACAGGGCAGCCCGGCAGAAACCCGTGTTGTGGCGATTTCCAATCTGCAGGAACAGGGCAAAACCTGCGAAGATATGCTGCGCCCTGATTTGTTTTACCGCCTTGCCGCAATGAAGGTCACATTGCCACCGCTTCGCAATCGGGGCGAAGACATCCTGACCCTGTTCACCCGCTTTAGCGAACAGTTCGCGGATGAATACGGTTGTGACACCCCCGAGGTTTCAGCACAGGAAGCCGCCCAGTTATTGCAGGCCCCGTGGCCGGGAAATATCCGCCAGCTTGCCAACATTTCTGAACGCGCCGTATTGCAAAGCCGTCGCGGAACCGGATCAATCGCGTCCCTTTTGATGGCGGATGATGACGTGAGCGAGGCGTCAATGACGACCGATGGCAAGCCGCTAAAAGAATATGTTGATGCGTTCGAACGGATGTTGATCGACAATACAATGCGCCGCCACAAGGGCAGTATCGTTTCCGTTATGGAAGAACTGTGCCTGCCGCGACGCACGTTAAACGAGAAAATGGCAAAATACGGTTTGCAGCGCTCTGATTACCTTTAGGGGTAACCACAATTGCAGAAATCGAATATTGAGCATTGTAATTGCAGGGCCTTGGGCCTTATGTTGCGTTCACGGGTCAAGTGACAGATCAAACTGATCGACCCGCATCAGTTTCGCTGACTTCGGCATTCCCTTCTGGCACATAGCCAATAAATGTTGAATTCAGACCGAGAGGGCCAGTTGGCCGAAAATTTGCCCAAGTCCGCACGGGATGCAGGGCCATAAAGGGGGTGCAAAAGCGCCCCGGAGAAAAACCGCGATGAGGCGCGCAGTACAAATGACACAACAGCCAGGGGCCAGTTTGGCCGACCTGATGCCTGTTGGCGTGCCGCATCTCGCATCAACAAGACACCATCTTCACCGTTTGCAGCCCGCAAGGGCTGCGCCATTGGACGTGGTGCATCAAGAGATAACATGGCTAAGAAAATGCTTATCGACGCCACCCACGCGGAAGAGACCCGCGTTGTGGTGGTTGACGGAAATAAGGTTGAGGAATTCGACTTTGAATCTGAAAACAAACGCCAGCTAGCTGGCAATATTTATCTGGCAAAAGTAACACGGGTTGAACCGTCGCTTCAGGCGGCGTTCATCGACTATGGCGGAAATCGCCATGGCTTTTTGGCGTTTTCCGAAATTCATCCGGATTATTACCAAATCCCGGTTGCCGACCGCGAAGCGCTGATGGCGGAAGAACGCGCCTATGCCAAGCAGCAGGCCGAAGAAGACGAAGAAAAGCGCAACAAATCAACACGCGGCCGTGGTCGTGGCCGTTCACGCGGGCGCACCAAGGTTAAGGCAGAAGATGCCGCTTCGGATGACGCGGTAACATCCAAGCCCGCCGCCATTTCCAGCATGGATGTGGTGGATCTGGATGACGCAAACCCCGATGAATTTGGCGTCGATGTGCAAGAAGGCACATCGCCTGCTTTTTCCGTTCATGAAACACCTGTGGACACCCCTGCGGGGGACGCAGAAAATGGCGATGCACCAGCGGATGTTGCGGTGGCTGCCGGCGAAGGCACGCCCGACAATCAAGCAGAATCAGACGGTGACGCGCAGGTAGAGGCACAGGCCGATGCGCCCGCTGATGCCAGCGAAAGTGCCGTTGTTCCCGAGGCAGACGCCGGGGCCGAAACTGAAGCCCCTGACGAAGATGAACCCGCCGGGGCCGATGCCAGCGAAAAAGACGACAGCATCGAAAGCGTCGCCGATGAAGACGTAACCGAAGAAATTCGCCAACCTCGCAAGCCACGCCCGCGCAAATACAAAATTCAGGAAGTGGTCAAGGTTCGCCAGATTTTACTGGTGCAGGTGGTCAAAGAAGAACGCGGCAACAAGGGCGCGGCCCTGACGACATATCTGTCGCTGGCGGGTCGTTACTGTGTCTTGATGCCAAACACCGCGCGCGGCGGCGGGATTTCCCGTAAAATCACCAACGCGGCGGATCGCAAGAAACTGAAAGAAATCGCGAACGAAATAGAAGTGCCTGATGGCGCTGGTCTGATTATTCGTACCGCCGGTGCGCAGCGCACCAGGACCGAGATCAAGCGCGATTACGAATACCTGCAACGGATGTGGGAACAGATCCGCGAACTGACGCTGAAATCTACGGCGCCTGCCAAGATCTATGAAGAAGGCGATCTGATCAAACGATCAATCCGTGATCTTTATAACAAAGACATTGATGAGGTCTTTGTAGAAGGCGAACGTGGTTATCGCATCGCTAAGGACTTCATGAAGCTGATCATGCCGTCCCACGCGAAAAACGTGAAACTATACCATGAACCTCTGCCGCTGTTCGCCCGTTATCAGGTCGAAACCTATCTGGGGCAGATGTTCAACCCGACGGTTCAACTGCGTTCGGGTGGCTATATTGTGATTGGCGTGACCGAGGCGCTGGTGGCGATTGACGTGAACTCTGGTCGTGCGACCAAGGAAAACTCGATCGAAGACACGGCGCTGAAAACCAATCTGGAAGCCGCCGAAGAAGTTGCGCGCCAGTTGCGCCTGCGTGATCTGGCCGGTCTGATCGTGATCGATTATATCGACATGGAAGAACGGCGTAACAATTCGGCCGTTGAAAAGCGTTTCAAAGACCGGTTGAAATCGGACCGCGCGCGCATTCAGGTTGGTCGGATTTCCGGCTTTGGCCTGATGGAAATGTCACGCCAGCGCCTGCGCCCCGGCATGATTGAAGCCACAACCCAGCCCTGCAACCATTGCCACGGAACTGGCCTGATCCGCTCGGACGACAACCTGTCTCTGTCAATTTTGCGCCAGCTGGAAGAAGAAGGCGTGCGCCGTCGTTCACGCGAAGTTCTGGTAAAGGCACCAGTGGCAATTGCCAATTATCTGGTGAACCAAAAACGCGAACATATTGCCGGGATTGAACAGACCTATGGCATGGCCGTGCGTGTAGAGGCCGACCCGTTCTTGATTTCGCCT
>DAOURA010000156.1 GCA_030625325.1 Marinosulfonomonas sp. | reverse complement strand
GATCCTGAAGGACCCGACAACGTATGAACATATCGTGCCCGATACCGTGGGCAATGCGCGCATTGTGCCGATGTCCAATCAGGCCGGGCAAAGCAACCTGCGCACCCGGCTGGAAGACATGGGGTTGCAGGTGGCCAAGGGTGATCCGGCATTGGCGCGCATTCTGGACCTGATCAAGGAACGGGAAGGTCAGGGCTATTCCTATGACACCGCGCAGGCGTCGTTTGAATTGCTGGCGCGCGGTGAACTGGGCCAGTTGCCCCGTTTCTTTGAGGTTAAGCGCTATAAGGTAACGGTGGAACGTCGTCGCAACAAACGCGACCAGATGGTTAGCCTGTCAGAGGCCGTGGTGGTGGTGAAAATCGGTGACAAAAAGATGCTGTCGGTATCGGAATCGATGGATGAAACCGGCACTGACCGGGGGCCGGTGAACGCGCTGTCACGGGCGCTGGCCAAGGATCTTGGTCCCTATCAGGGGATCATTGATGACTTGCGGCTGGTGGATTTCAAGGTTCGTATCACCCAAGGTGGGACAGAGGCCGTGACCCGCGTTGTGATTGACAGCGAAGACCGTGAAGGTCGGCGCTGGTCCACCGTGGGGGTGTCGCCTAATATCGTTGACGCCAGCTTTGAGGCATTACTGGATGCGATTAACTGGAAACTGATACGGGACGGGGCGACGTGATGGCGCTGAATTTAGCTGTTATCGCTGAATATGATCACCTAATCCCCGTGGCACCCCCAACGTGAGCCTGCAGGCCTGCGCAGAGATTGTTCGCACGGGCGACCCGGATCGGTTTTTGGCGACAATGGCCGCGCCATCCCATATGCGTGGGCCACTATTTGCGATCTTTGCCTTTAATGTCGAAGTGTCCCGCGCCCCGTGGGTCAGTCGCGAATCCTTGCTGTGCGAAATGCGCCTGCAATGGTGGCGTGACGGGTTGAACGCCATTGCCAGTGGTGCGCCCGTCCCCAAGCATGAGGTCCTGACACCATTGGCCGGGGTGGTCGATGCGCACAGCGCCGGGGTGCTGGGTGATCTGGTCACCGCGCGCAGTTGGGACATTTACCAGCAGGGTTTTGATGACGCCGCGCATTTTTCACGGTATTTACAGGACACGGCGGGGGGGCTGATGTGGGTCAGTGCGCGTGCCACCGGGGTGCAGGACGGTGAATCCGCAATACGTGAAATTGGCTATGCATCGGGGCTTGCAAACTGGTTTGTGGCGGTGCCGGAACTGGTGGCGCGGGGGCGAAAACCACTGTTTGATGACGACCCTGCGGTGCTGGGCGGTCTTGCGCGGGATGGGCTGGCGCGCCTGAAAGCGGCCCGTAAATCGGTGCCATCTGGCGCCCGATATGCAACCCGTACGGGTTGGCAGGCGAACAGAACCCTCGTTTCTGTTGCCGCCAACCCGGCCGCCGTTACCGGCGGCAGGCTGCATAACTCTGAATTTTTGCGAAAATCGTCGCTGCTGTGGCGGGTTTTATCTGGCTCTCCGTGAACCTGTGTGCTGTTTCAAATGGTTTTGTGACGCAGCACTTGTACTGGACAGGGGGAATTCCTGCGGGCGATTGTGACTGGCCGATCTGATTGGCACAACAGCCGGCATCGGGATATCCGCGACACCCAGCCAATGGAAAATCTTAGCCAACGCTGAAAATAGTATTCTCATAATCATCACCAAACTCATTACTAACAGGGGCAATGATGCCGGTTGCTGACTGAAATGAAAGACTTTTTTTGAAAGATGTCAAAATTATGCAGATTTGATGGTACAATTAAGTTTGAAACTGCTGGTTGTTTCCCGGGGCGGGGTAATTAGTCTTTTTGTGGCTGCATCACCAGCCAGATTAACGCGCCACCTGCCAGTGTCAAAAAGGGAATCATCGCCAGATTAACGGCTGTCCAGCCTTCTACCGGGGACCCGCCAGAGCAATTCATCAAACCGCCCGACGAAATGGACGCAATTGTTACAAAGCCGAAAACGATCATATCGTTCATGCCCTGCACACGGCCCCGTTCTTCCACGGTGTGGGCGCTGGACAGCATCGTTGTGGCCCCGATAAAACCAAAATTCCAGCCCACCCCAAGCAAGGTCAGCGCCACAAAGAAATTGCCCAGTTCAACCCCCGACAGGCCAACCACCCCGGCGCCCGCCAGAATGACCAGCCCCAGCCCCATGATTTTTTCCACCCCGAAACGGGCAATCAGGTGGCCGGTAAAAAATGAAGGCGCAAACATTGCCAGCACATGGGCCATCACCACATCGGCGGCGTTGTTCTGGGTATAGCCGCAACCAACAACCGCCAGCGGCGTTGAGGTCATCATCAGGTTCATCAACGCGTAAGACACCATGCCCCCAATGATCGCGACTGCGATGCGCGGGGTTTTCAACAGCTCAAGCCTGCTGCGCCCTTTTGGCTGGTCCTTTGCCACCGGTTCCGGTTTTGGAATATCAAGCAGGAAAAACAATAGTGAGCCTGCCAGATTTATACCGATCACCGCCAGATAAGTGCCAAGAAATGGCACAACCATGGCTTCACTGGTGACTTTGATCAGTTGCGGCCCGATCACCGCCGACACCAGACCGGCGGCCATCACAAACGAAATCGCGCGCGGGCGGAATTTGTCACTGGCCGTGTCAGTGGCGGCAAACCGGTAAAACCCCTGCGCCGACATATAGACGCCGGTAAACAGGGACCCGACCATGAAAATGGTAAAGCTGGAATAATACAATCCAACGGCCCCGATCAGCCCGCCCATTGCCCCGCCCATGGCCCCAACGAAAAAGCCAACCTTGCGTCCGTATCGCTGCATAATCGCCGACATCGGTGTCGCCACCAGCATCGAACCCAGCACAATCAGTGAAATCGGCAGGGTGGCAAAACAGATGTTTGTGGCCAGTGACTGCCCCGCCAGCCCACCAAGGATAAACACCATCGGCATTTGCGACCCCATGACCGCCTGCGCCAGCATCAGCACAATAACATTGCGCTGTGCTCGGGTGTCAGAAACGGGGGAAGCGGACATATTCATAAAACATCAGGTATCGGGGAAGGCCGGAAAAGAAAAGCCTCAAACCGCCCGATCGATCACATGGGCAAAAGAGCCGCAGGCATTGCCATTTTGCAGCCCCATCGGGGGCAGGGCGTAGCCTTCGGCGTCGCTCGCGTCATACAGGGCTGGGCCGTCGGCGCGCAGGGTCGTGGCATAATGGAATTCATGCCCCGCCAACGCCCCCGAAAATGGCCCGCCCAGTGGTGTCAGATTGCGATATCCAAGGTGTAGTTTGCGTTTTGCAAATGATGTTTCCAGCGCCAGCAGCCCCAGCATCCGGTGGGTTTGACCACTGGCGTCTGTCAGGGTTTCACCAAGGGTCATATAGCCCCCACATTCGCCATAGATTTGTGCCGTCTTTGCCGCCGCCAGCATTCCGGCGCGAAAATTAACGGCGTTGGACAGACGTTCGGCGTGTAGTTCCGGGTAACCGCCGGGCAGGAAGACCATGTCCGCCGGGGCAGGGGCCTGATCTGCCAGCGGCGAAAAGAACGAAAGGTCCGCCCCCCCGGCGCGCCAGTTCGCCAACAGATGCGGATAGGCAAAGGCAAAGGCCTGATCCTGCGCAATGGCAATGCTTTGGGCGGGTGGTGGAAAATTCCGGCAGGGGCGCGGGTCTGGTAACGGCGCGGCCAGCGCCAGCAGGGCGTCCATATCCAGCGCGCCGCTTACCGCGTCAGCCACCCGTTCAAGGTAGTCCTGTAGATCATCCCGTTCACCCGCCTGCACCAGCCCAAGGTGACGTGACGGATGTTCCATCCCGGCCTGTCGGTAAACGGCCCCGATGACGGGTATTTCCAAAGGATCTAACGCACGGCGCAGCATTGCTTCGTGGCGCGGTGATCCGACGTTGTTCAGGATGACGGCGGCAACAGTCACAGCCGCGTCCTGTTTTGCAAACCCCGCCACCAGTGGTGCAACCGACTGGGCCATTTTGGCGCAATCGACCACCAGAACCACCGGCAGGCCCAGTTGACGGGCCAGATCGGCACTGGCACCCTTGCCGTCGGGCGGTGCGCCATCAAACAGCCCCATCGCGCCCTCAACCACCAACAAACCATCGCCACTGGCAAGGGTTGATATCCGTTCGGGTGGCATGGCCCAGGCGTCAAGGTTCAGGCAGGGCGCGCCACAGGCGGCTTCGTGAAAGCGCGGGTCGATATAATCGGGGCCGGATTTGGCCCCGCGCACTACGACCCCGCGCCGTTTCAGGGCGCGCAATATCCCAAGGGTAATCGTGGTTTTGCCGCTGCCCGATGACGGGGCGGCGATGATCAGGCCGTTGTTCATGGTGTTGCACCGGCCAGGGGGTTAGGATCACGCACATCACCACCCGCAACCATCGCCTGCCAGTCCAGCGCCTGACGCAACAATACCGCGCGCCCCACGCAAATTATCGCAGGCGGGGCAATGTTATTGGCCGCAATTTCATCCGCCACCCGACCCAACGTGGTTTCCAGAACCCCTTGATCCAAGGTGCTGGCGTCCGTGACAACCGCAACCGGTTCATCCCGGCCACGCCCTGCCGCCATCAGGCGTGCGGATATTTCGGCGATATTCTTCATGCCCATATAGATCACGATCACGTTCGATGCGCGCGATATCGCCCCCCAGTCCAGCGAAAGCGATTGATCGGTTGACAGATCATGCCCGCTCACAAAGGTCACCGACTGGTTCACGTCCCGGTGCGTGACCGGAATACCCGCATAGGCCAGCCCGCCGATCCCGGCCGATATACCGGGGATAATGCGGATCGGTATGCCCTGTTGCACCAGTGTCTGGCCCTCTTCGCCGCCACGCCCAAACACAAACGGGTCGCCACCCTTCAGACGCAGCACCCTTTTCCCGGCCTTCGCCAGTTCCACCAGTTGGCGCGATATTTCGGGCTGTTTTGGCGATGGTTTGCCGCCACGTTTGCCAACGAAAACCAGCTGCGCGTCCTTGCGCGCCCAACCCAGTATGTCGCGCCCAACCAGCGCATCATATACCACCACATCGGCCTGTTGCAGGGCGTTCAGCGCGTGTAACGTCAACAGCCCCGCGTCCCCCGGACCGGCCCCGCACAGCCAAACCCAGCCCGGTTGCATCACGGGCCAGTCATGTGGCGGTAGGGTTGATGAATCATCCATTCCCCGGTTATGGCGTTTTTGGGGCGGGGCGAAAAGCGAAACAACGCTTAGGCAGGGTCTTTTGGCAATTGGCATTTGCGCGCCTGCGCCACCCGCCTATAGTCGCCCCGATGACACGTAAACCCAACACTGATTTGCGCCGGGGCTGGAC
>DAOURA010000074.1 GCA_030625325.1 Marinosulfonomonas sp. | reverse complement strand
GAAGAAAAAGACGGTGTTGAATATTCCTATGGTGCAGACGTAAAGTTTGCCGAAACTGACGTGGAAAAGGCCCTGTTTGGCGCGCTCGACAATGAAGGCGTGGCGATCACGGCAGCCATTGAAGCCGAAGATTTCGCATCCGCCATGGGGGCCATGGCGTCCCTTCGCGCCCCGATTGATGCCTTTTTCGAAGCGGTTCAGGTCAACGCCGATAGTGAAATCGTTCGGCGTAATCGTCTGAATTTGCTAAGCCGCATTCGCCAGATTTGCCTGTCTGTGGCTGACCTGACCCGCGTTGAGGGCTAATACCCCCCCCTGTGAACGTCATAGTTGCGCCAGGAATTTCAGGCGCTATGCTGCGGTCGCAACTATATAGGTGCTGCGGTGCAGAAATTGGTAGAACTTAGCGGGTTTACCCGGATACGGCGTGTCGCGCCGATTGCAAATGATACCCACGGCGGGCGTGCAAAGTGCCTGCAACGGCTGATCCGTCTGGATTTACCGGTTCCCCGAACCGTGGCCCTGTCGTTTGATGCTGTGCAAAACATTGCCGCGGGTGACTTGCCCGACATGGTGGCCCTGCTTAAGGCATTTGGCGACCGCCCGCTGGTGTCTGTGCGCCCGTCTTCGCAAGACCCTGACTGGGGCGGGCCGGGTGCGATGCTTAATATCGGGATGAACAATGCGCGCCACGCCGAGTTGGTTGAAAGTCACGGCGAAGAGGCGGCGAATGCGCTTTATCTTCGATTTGTCCAGTCGTTTGCCATTAATGTTGCGCGCCTTGACCCGGAAATGTTCGAATTGGACAGGGGGCTTGGGCGCGATGCGCTGACCGCTGCCCTTGATGCATATGAGGCAGAGACAGAAGAATACTTTCCCCAGGACCCGTGCATTCAGTTGGCTGAGGTCTTGCGATCGATGGCCCGGGCATGGGGCAGCACAACCGCCCGCCTGCTACGTCAGGCCAAAGGCGCGCCGGCCGATGCCGGTTTGGGGCTGGTGGTGCAGCAAATGGTTTTTGGTGTTGGGCCGGGTGAAAGCGGCGCAGGCGTGGTGCAATTTGTTGACCCTGCCACGGGCAAGAAACAAATAACCGGGCGGTTCCTGGGGCAAAGTCAGGGGCGCGATGCATTGCGCGCCACAACCGGTGCTATTTATCTAACAAGGGATGATCGCGGCCCATCCCTGGAAATGAAATGCCCAGAGCTGTTTGAGACCCTTCGTGAATATGGTGATCTGTGCCGCGTCAAGCTGCGTGAAGAGATGCAGATCGAATTCACCGTTGAAAACAGCGCCCTGCATATTCTTGATGCGGTGCGCGTGCAGCGCAGCGCGCGCGCCAGCGTGCGTATTGCCGTTGATCTGGCAAATAAGGGCGTGATTTCACCGCAAGAGGCCGTCTTGCGGATTGAACCGCGTTCGTTGTCGGAACTTTTGCACCCACAGATTGACCCCACGGGAAAACCCGATGTGTTCTTGCAGGGGATCGCCGCCAGCCCCGGTGCCGCGTCGGGAAAAATTGTGTTTTCGTCCACCGCAGCGCAGGCCAGCGAGGCCCGTGGCGAGGCCTGTATTCTGGTGCGTCGTGAAACCACCACAGAAGACATTCGCGGCATGCACGCGGCCAATGGTGTGCTGACAGAACGGGGTGGTGTTACCAGCCATGCGGCGGTGATTGCCCGTGGTATCGGATTGCCATGTGTGGTTGGTGCGGGCGATATGCGCCTGAATACAAAAGAAAAAACATTGGAAACTGTTCAGGGGCATATTTTTCACGAAGGCGATATTATCACTTTGGATGGCACCGCTGGTCAGGCGCTGGCGGGGGCGGCTGAAATGCTTGATCCGGGTTTGGGTGATGCGTTTCAGACGTTGATGGGCTGGGCAAATGATGCCTGCGATATTGAAATTCGTGCAAATGCTGACACGCCTGCTGATGCCCAGGTGGCGCGCAACTTTGATGCCCACGGCATTGGCCTGTGCCGCACGGAACACATGTTTTTCGAAGAAAACCGCCTTAGCGTCATGCGTGAAATGATTTTTACAGATGACCCGGACGAACGGGCGGCCGCGTTGGAACGATTGCTTCCCATGCAGCGGGAAGATTTCAAAAAACTGTTTAAAATCATGCAAGGTCTGCCAGTTTGCATTCGCCTGCTTGACCCGCCGTTGCATGAATTTTTGCCAAGTGGGCGCACCGGATTGCGGGATTTGTCAGATGCCATGGGCCTGCCGCTGTCGGATGTGACCCGTCGGGTGGAATCCCTGTCGGAATTCAACCCGATGCTGGGAATGCGTGGCGTTCGGTTGGGAATTACGGTTCCTGAAATCTATGACATGCAGGCGCGCGCCATTTTTGAGGCCACGATTGAGGCCAACCGTGGCGGCGCCCCTGTTGTGCCTGAAATCATGATCCCGCTGGTTTCGGCCAAAAAAGAAGTCGAACTGGTAAAGTCCCGCATTGACGGGGTTGCGGCCGCTGTGCGCAACGAACAGGGGGCAGATTTCAATTATTCCCTTGGGGTAATGGTTGAAACACCCCGTGCAGCCCTGCGCGCCCATGAAATTGCCCAGCATTCGGCCTTTCTTTCGTTTGGCACCAATGACCTGACGCAAATGACCTATGGCCTGTCGCGCGACGATGCCGGGCGTTTTATGGGGGATTACGTCAACAAGGGCGTGTTTGCTGAGGACCCATTTCATATTTTGGACACCGAAGGTGTTGGTGAATTGCTGACAATCGGGGCCGAGCGTGGCCGCCAGGCCAACAAGGATATCGTTCTGTCGATGTGCGGCGAACATGGCGGAAACCCCGAATCAATTGCCTTTTGCCGGGCTGCCGGGTTCGACTATGTATCGTGTTCCCCCTACCGGGTTCCGGTGGCGCGGCTGGCGGCGGCGCACCTGGCATTGAAATAGAGTGTTTCTAAATTTTAGATAAATAAGCATTTGAAATTAAGTACATTTACATTTTTTTGATTTTAGTTCCCCCCTATAACTCAGGTTTTAAGGGTGTTCGCTGGCGCTTAAAAAGGTCAGCGACTCGACGAATGCGTGTATTTGCACTATTTGCATCCCCTGTTCTTCTTTGGCCAGTCCAAATGAAGCCACGTTGGAGGGGAAGTTTTGCAGCTGCGGTTTGTGAAATTGATTTGTGTGTTTGCGGTTTTTGCCGGGTCGGGTTCGGCCACGGCCGAGGTGACCGTAAGCCAGTCAAATGACCCCGGCGTTATCCTAAGTGCAGAACTGACCGATCTTTTGGGCTTGGAAAAGAATATTTTCAGTGCGATTGCCCCGGCACAGATAAGCCGGTTAAAGAAAATCCCGGTTGTGCGTAAACTTTGGGGTAAAAAACCCAGTTTTTCGTATTCCCTTGATTATCTGACCAACCTACCCGAGGCGAGGGGCGACAAACATTGGCAATGCCTGTCTGAAGCCCTTTATTTTGAGGCCCGTGGTGAAACTGTAAAGGGCCAGTTTGCGGTGGCTGAGGTCATTTTGAACCGCGTCGACAGTTCCAGATACCCGTCAAGCGTTTGTGGTGTGATCAATCAGGGGACCGGGCGCAAATTTCAGTGTCAGTTCACCTATACATGCGATGGGCGCAGCGAAGTTGTCAGTGAACAACCAATTTGGAAACAGGTTGGAAAGGTGGCCCGCCTGATGCTTGATGGCAAGGCCCGCGAACTGACGCAAGGGGCCACCCATTACCACACCAAGGCGGTGAACCCGCACTGGTCACGCAAATTTCCGCGCACGGCAACCATTGGGGCGCACCATTTTTACCGGATGCCAACACGCACGGCGTCAAACGGTTAAATCCGCCAAATTCCCAGACTTTTGTGGTGACATGTGTCCAAACCCGCTATGCCAAAAAAAACCTGTGAAGGCATGAATATGAGCACCAAGAACCCATCAGCCTTTGACAGCCTTGATGCGCGCGCGTCGGTGAATGGCCAAGCCAACGTAAATGATCGGATTTCCCTGCGCGATCACATCGTGACCGTTGAAATCGGGGCTTTTCAGGCAGAGCGCGGCACAACACAGCGCGTTTCATTCGACGTGGTGGTTGAGGTTGCCCCCCCTCCAGGCCCCATCGACGACCATGTTGATCGCATCCTGTCCTATGACACGATCACCCAGGCAATTTCCCATGAATTGGCGGCTGGACGCCTGAACCTTCTGGAAACATTGGCCGAACGCATTTGTCAGCGTATTTTGGCAGAGCCACAGGCGCAGCGGGTTCATGTGCGCATTCAAAAGCTTGACCGTGGGCCCGGTGCCCTTGGGGTGGAAATTGTGCGCAGCAAAGCCACCGGCGAACAGGACAATGCCCCAACCGGTGTCTCCCCCCCCGATCCTTGGGTGGTTTTCCTGTCAAATGCTGCGATTGCTTCGCAAAACCTTTCCGGGTGGATCGATAATCTGGGGGCGATGCAAAAACCGGTGATTTTATGTGTTGGGGCGGGCGATGTTGCTGCCCCGGTGTCCGATGCAAAACCAACCCAAAGGCATATTGACCTGTTGGCTGTTGATCAAAACGCATGGGTTCTGGCCGGGCGGGATGCCCGGTGTGTTGTGGTGGATACGAAAACCGAACTGGACTGGGGCCTGCGAAACAATCAGATTTCAGTTTGGGCGCCATCGCGGATTATTCTGGACGCAGTTGATGCACCACCAATTGACCCAATGGCGCTGGTTCAGTGGTTTGCCGGGCAAATGGGGGCCGAATGTCTGGTTCTGATTGGCGCCCCTGCGGTGATATGTGAAAACCTGGCGGTGATGGTGGTCCCGATCGATCATCCTGGAATTTAGCTAAGGGATTTGCGTGAAAATGACCCAATATTATAGTCCCATAATCCAGGCAGGCCGCCCACCAACAAAGGACGTTCACCTTGTGGCCGGTGGCTGGTGCTGGTTTGATCAGGTTCTGGTGATGGATCGTAGTGGCCTGCGCCAAACCATCGCGCCCGGTAAGGTGCCGGCGGACATTCTGAACCGGATCACTGCCCCCCGTGCGCCGATTGCCGGGCTTGGTATGGATCAACCCCGTTTGATGGGCATTTTGAACGTTACCCCGGACAGTTTTTCGGATGGTGGGCAGTATAGGGCGCGCGATGCGGCAATCGCCCACGGGCGCGCGATGGTCCGGGATGGCGCCGATATTATCGATATAGGCGGCGAAAGCACGCGCCCCGGCGCAAAGTTTGTGCCCGCTGACGCGGAAATTGCCCGAATTGTGCCGGTGATTAAGGAAATTGCAGATAAGACCAGTGTTCCGGTTTCCATCGATACCCGAAAAACCGATGTGGCACAGGCGGCACTGGATGCCGGTGGTGCAATTATCAACGATGTTTCGGCCCTTAGCTATGCCCCCGATCTGGCGCAACTGGTCGCGCAAACTGGTACGCCGATCTGCCTGATGCATGCGCAGGGGGACCCGGAAACCATGCAAAACAGCCCGTCTTATGAAAACGTGCTGCTGGATGTTTATGATTTTCTGGAACAACGGATTGAATTGGCGGTAAGTGCCGGTATTGCCCGCGAAAAAATAATCGTGGACCCCGGCATCGGGTTTGGCAAAACCGTTGAACATAATCTTGCGCTTTTGCAGGGGCTTGGCCTGTTTCATGCCCTTGGTTGCCCGGTCCTGTTGGGCGCGTCGCGCAAGGGGTTTATCGGTAAAATCGGCGGCGCACCGGACGGGGCCGCGCGTATGCCGGGGTCTTTGGCTGTTACCCTTGCGGGCATCGCAAAAGGGGTGCAGATCGCCCGGGTTCATGATATTGCCGAGACACGGCAGGCGGTGAAATTGTGGTCCGCAGCAACCGGCATGGGGCAGTAATAATGACAAAAAACCTATTTGGAACCGACGGCGTGCGCGGGCAGGCCAACACATACCCGATGACGGCGGAACTGGCATTGCGTCTTGGCGCGGCGGCGGGCCGGTATTTTCGCCGGGATGGAGCCAAGGACCACAGGGTTATCATTGGCAAAGACACCCGCCTGTCGGGCTATATGTTTGAAAATGCGCTGACGGCGGGGTTTGCATCCACCGGGATGAACGTATTTTTGCTGGGCCCGGTGCCAACGCCGGCTGTGGGGATGTTAACCACGTCGATGCGCGCCGATGTTGGGGTAATGATCTCGGCCAGCCATAACCCCCATCAGGACAACGGCATCAAATTTTTTGGGCCAGATGGCTTTAAACTGTCTGATGGGGCCGAAATTGAAATTGAACGGTTGGTTCACGAAGGTGTCACGCCAGTACAGGCCGAAAACATTGGCCGCGCAAAACGAATAGACGATGGGCGCTTTCGCTATAATGAGCGGGTGAAATCCACGTTGGCAGCGGGTCAAAGCCTGTCTGGCCTGAAAGTCGTGATCGATTGCGCCAATGGTGCAGCCTATAAAACAGCGCCAGAGGTTTTATGGGAACTTGGGGCCGAGGTGATCGCCGTTGGGGTATCACCCGATGGCTTTAATATTAACGATAAATGTGGATCGACCCATACCCAGTTGGCGGCGGAAACGGTTGTTGCCCACGGTGCAGATGTTGGGATTTGTCTGGATGGTGACGCCGACCGGGTGATGATCATTGATGAAAAGGGCCGGGTGGCTGACGGCGATCAGATCATGGCGTTGTTCGCCAGCCGCTGGGCCGCGTCTGGGCGGCTGCGCGGCAATGCGTTGGTGGCGACTGTGATGTCAAACCTTGGGCTTGAACGCTATTTGGTGAAACAGGGCATAGGCCTTGAACGCACGGCAGTTGGTGACCGTTACGTGGTCGAACGGATGCGCGCGGGCGGTTTCAACCTTGGCGGCGAACAGTCCGGCCATATTGTGATGACTGACTATTCCACCACTGGTGACGGCCTTCTGGCCGGGCTGCATTTTTTGGCGGCAATGGTAGAAACCCAAAAACCGGCGTCTGAACTGGCCCAAAGTTTCCAAGCGGTGCCCCAGTTGTTGGAAAATGTGCGGTATTCTGACGGGCAGGATCCGCTGAATGACGCTGCGGTAAAGGCGGCTGTTGGGGACGCCGAAAAAATGCTTGTGGGCAATGGTCGTTTGCTGATCCGCAAGTCGGGAACCGAACCCCTGATCAGGGTAATGGCCGAAAGCGAAGATCAGGATACCCTGAACACCGCAGTTGGGCAGATTGTTGCAGCAGTGAAGGCAGTAACCGCGAAACCCTGACAAAAAACTGCCGAATGTCGGGTTTGTAGAAGTGTGCGAATTTAGCGAATAACCGTTTTCAACCCGCTAACCCCTGCGAAACACGCGGCGCAATGCGGTGATCTGGCTTAGCCCGACGCCAACCAGAATAAGCGCAAGTGCCGCGACCGTGCCGCTTGGCAATGCCTCATTCAGAAACAGGGTTCCAAAGACCACAGACCAGACCGGCACCTGATAATTCACCAGTGACAGGAATGATGGCCCCGCACTGCGGATCACGGCAACCAACAACAGGTTTGCCGCCGCCGTGGGGAATACCCCCAAAAAGATAATGGCCCAGATTGCGCTGGCGGACAGATTATTTGGCAGGCCTTCAACGATCAGGGCAACTGGCAGGATCATCGCGGCGGCCAGTGTTGTCGCCCCGGCCGCAAAGGCAATCGGGTCAACCTTGGGTGCCAGCCGGGTAATGATTGAACCTATCGCATACCCCGCTGATGCCCCCAGACAGGCAAGTTTTGCCAGTGGTTCCAGATCTGTGCCGATGCTTTTGAATGCGCCGGGCCCAATTAGGGTAAGCACGCCAATAAACCCGATCCCAAAACCCACGCCCTTGGGCAGGGTCAACTGATCACCGGGCACCAGAAAATGCGCCAGCGGTAAAATCAACAGTGGCACCGCCGCCATCGTTACCCCGGCAAACCCCGAAGAAACATATTGCTGCCCCCAGCTAAGTAAAAAGAACGGGATAGCCATTGAGCAAGAAGCAAACCCAAAGGCCGCCGCCCAGATTTTAAAACCATTTTCCCCGGTAATGGCAGGTACTTTCAAACCCTTAAGGCGGGTCAGGGACAAAAGGATTATAGCCGCCAGTGTGATGCGCCAGGCCGCAACACTAATCGGGCCGATGCCCTGCAAGGCAACGCTGACGGCCATAAAAGATGCCCCCCAGATGACACCCAACACAAGAATTCGCAGCCAATTGATTGCGCTGGCTTCCATTTTTATGACCCTTTTAGAAAAAAGGCGCCCCGATAACCCGGGACGCCCAATATTGGTATGTCGCGTGGATTAGTTCTTTTCTTTATCAACCATTTTACCGGCTGAAATCCAAGGCATCATATCGCGCAGGGTTTCCCCGACTTTTTCGATCTGGTGTTCGTCATTGTTACGACGCGTGGCCTTGAACGATGGCTGCCCAACGGCATTTTCCAGCATAAAGTCACGCACGAACTTACCGTTCTGAATGTCGGTCAGTACGGCTTTCATGCGGGCCTTGGTTTCGTCGTATGGCAGAATGCGCGGACCGGATACATATTCACCGTATTCGGCAGTGTTTGAGATCGAATAATTCATGTTGGCAATGCCGCCTTCATAAATCAGATCAACGATCAGTTTAACTTCGTGCAGGCATTCGAAATAGGCCATTTCGGGGGCATAACCGGCCTCGACCAATGTTTCAAAGCCCATGCGGATCAGTTCAACCAAACCGCCGCACAGCACCGCCTGTTCGCCGAACAGGTCGGTTTCACATTCTTCGCGGAAGTTGGTTTCAATAATGCCGGAACGCCCGCCACCAATGGCCGAGCAATAGGACAACCCGATTTCCAGCGCTTTGCCGCTGGCGTCTTTGTCCACGGCAACCAGACACGGAACACCGCCACCTTTGGTGTATTCGCCGCGCACGGTGTGGCCGGGGCCCTTGGGGGCCATCATGATGACGTCGATGCCTTCCTTTGGTTCGATTAATCCAAAGTGAATGTTCAGCCCGTGGGCAAACGCAATCGCAGCACCTTCGCGGATATTGTCGCGAACATATTTGTTGTAGGTTTCCGCCTGCAACTCATCCGGCATGGTGAACATCATCAGATCACACCAGGCGGCGGCTTCTGCAATGCCCATGACGGTCAGGCCTTCGCCTTCGGCCTTTGCGGCAGAGGCGGAGCCTTCGCGCAGGGCAACAACCAGATTTTTGGCACCACTGTCGCGCAAGTTAAGCGCATGGGCATGGCCTTGGCTGCCATAACCAAGAATGGCAACTTTTTTGTCTTTGATCAGGTTAATATCGCAATCACGATCGTAGTAAACGCGCATTTGGACGGTCCTTTATGTTGAAATAATTCTGAATGGAATCTATCAAAAATTCACCCGAAATGGCTGCAAAAATTGCTATATACCGAAATAAATAGATGTAGTAATTTGCATAAATTAGGAATAGTAGTATTTTCATGCTTGACCGTCACAGCCGCCGCCTATTGCGCCATTTGCAAAACGACCCTGAAATTTCGGTTGCTGAATTGGCAAACCGCGCTGGTATGACACCGGCAACAGCGGCGCGGCGGCTGAAAAAGATGTCGACACTTGGGGTACTGAAAGGCCAGCACGCCGTTATCAACTGGAAAGCATTGGGTTACAGTGTCGAAGTATCGCTGCGATTCACACTTGATAAAACAGCACCCCGCGCCTTTGATGAATTTCTAGCCGAGGCCCGAAAAGTGCCCGAGGTTATCGAAATACAAACATTTCTTGGGCGCGTGGACGTGCGCCTATCCGTCATATCCCGCGACATTTCTCACTATCAGACAATATACCGGGACCGCATTTTGACGCTGCCTCACATTGCAGACATTGAGGCGCTGATGCATGTGGCGTCGATCAAAACATCAGAGGCGCTGCCAATATGATCGATCTGGACGATCTGGATCGAAAACTTTTGATGGCGCTGCATCACGATGCCACCGCCAGCGCGCGCGCGCTTGGGCAACGTTTTGGATTATCGCAACCAGCCACGTGGCGGCGAATAAAACGTCTGACGGATGCGGGCGTGATAAGTGGGCGGCGCATTGATCTGGATCTGGAAAAACTGGGGTTTGCGGTCAGTGTGTTTCTGGGCGTGAAACTGGCTACAAAAGGGCGTGTCAGTTTGGACGATTTTGAGCGCGCGGTAAGTGCGATCCCAGAGGTTCAGTCGGTCGAACATGTCTTGGGCATGTATGACTACCGTTTGCGGGTTGTGGCGAGGGACCTGTCGGATTTTGAAAGGGTCCTGCGCCGACGCATCATGACGCTGCCGGGCGTTGGCGATGTTGAAGCAAACGTATTGCTTAGCGAAGAACGCCTGCCCGGACCAATTGGCGTGAGTCCCAACTGATGCAGGTTTTCTTTGCCAACCCAACCGTCAGCAGTTAGCTGTTCCCAAA
>DAOURA010000123.1 GCA_030625325.1 Marinosulfonomonas sp. | reverse complement strand
TGCAACCTGCGTTGCCCCCAACCCGTAACCATCGGCCTTAACCACGGCGCCGGTTTGCACGCTGGTCCCGGATTTATAGTTCAGCGCGCCCCAGTTGGCACGTATTGCGGACAGATCGATACTTAGGTTTGCACTGCTCATGCTTGTGGTTTTAGCGCGCCGTGGTGCCAAGGCAAGGTAAAAGCAAGATTGTTACGCCCCCCGGTGCTGACCCCAGTTAATATTCCCGATCATCACCGTCCTGTTGCCAGGGTTTGACCAGATTGCCAAAACGGGTGAACTGACCTTCAAACGATAGTTCCACATGCCCAATCGGGCCGTGGCGCTGTTTGCCAATCACGATCTCGGCCTTGCCGTGCAGGGCCTCCATTTCGGCCTGCCATGCGGCCATTTTTTCCATTTCGTGATCGCCGGGTTTTTCACGTTCTTTGTAATATTCTTCGCGGTAGACAAACATAACCACGTCCGCGTCTTGTTCGATTGAACCAGATTCGCGCAGGTCCGACAGTTGTGGGCGTTTGTCGTCACGGTTTTCGACTTGGCGCGACAACTGACTTAGGGCGACAACCGGGATATCCAGTTCCTTGGCAATCGCCTTCAGGCCTTGGGTGATTTCGGAAACTTCGTTCACCCGGCTGTCCTTGGCCGTGGCCGGGCGCACCAGTTGCAGATAATCCACAAACAGCGCATCCAGCCCGTGGGTGCGTTTCAGGCGGCGCGCACGGGCGGCCAGTTGGCTGATCGGCAGGGCGGGCGTGTCGTCAATATAAAGGGGGCAGGCCTCAAGCTGTTTGGCGGCGTCCACGAAACGGCGGAACTCAGTTTCGGTCATATCACCGCGCCGGATCTGGTTTGACGGCACTTCGGATGCTTCGGACAATATCCGCGCGGCAAGCTGCTCTGCGCTCATCTCAAGGCTGTAAAACCCGACGACACCGCCATCAATCGCCCCCTCGGAGCCATCCTGAAGTTTGCCCTTTTTATAGGCCTTGGCGATGTTGAACGCGATATTGGTGGCCAGCGCCGTTTTACCCATTGATGGACGCCCCGCCAATATCAGCAAGTCAGAGCGATGCAGCCCGCCAAGTTTCTGGTCAATATCTTTCAGGCCAGTGGACAGGCCGGCAAGCCCGCCGTCACGTTGATAGGCGGCGTTGGCGACGTTGACCGCATCCGTCACGGCCTTAAGAAATGATTGAAACCCGCTGTCGGTCTGGCCCTGTTCGCCCAGTTTATAAAGGGCCTGTTCGGCCTCTACTATTTGTTCTTTGGGTTCACTTTCAACGTCAACACGCCCGGCTTTGTCGGCAATATCGCGCCCCAGACCCATTAATTCACGCCGGATTGCCAGATCATAGATGGTCTGGGCATAGTCACGGGCCGCAAACGAAGAAATAGCCGCCCCCGCAAGGCGTGCAAGATAGGCCGGACCGCCCAGTTCTTTCAGGCCTTCGTCGTCTTCCAGAAACGCCTTTAGGGTAACGGGTGACGCCAACGCGTTTTTCGAAATACGGGTTTGGGCAACCTCGTATATGCGTGAATGAACCGGGTCATAAAAATGGTGTGCTTTGATGATCGCGGCAATGCGGTCGTAGATGTCGTTGTTTGTCAGGATCGCGCCCAGCAATTGCTGTTCGGCTTCGATGTTGTGGGGCATGGTGGCGTTTTCGCCGTTTTCGGGTGCCCCCATTTGAATGGCGCGAATCTCTGTCATTGCTGCTTTGTCCCTGCTCTGAACCTATCATTAAATCCAAGTGGGCGGCGGCGTCAAAATGTATGTTTCTGTGGATAATATCTGGTGCCCTATTTGCGGGCGTCCTGCCATGCCCGCGGGTCTTTCAGAAACTTTTCAACCTCGGACAGGGTTGCCTTGTCAAAGCTGCCTTGTTCTTTGGCCTGTTCCAAAACGTCCCACCATGTACATAAATAGTGCAGTTTAACGCCATGATCCCCAAGGGTTTTTTCCGTTTCCGGAAAGATGTCATAATAAAAAATAACAGCCGTATCTGCACAGCTTGCGCCGGTATCACGGATCGCATCCACAAACGACAGCTTTGATCCGCCGTCTGTGGTCAGGTCTTCCACCAGCAGGACCCGCTGGCCTTCGTGCATGACGCCTTCTATGCGGGCATTGCGCCCGTAACCCTTTGGTTTCTTGCGCACATAAGTCATCGGCAGGGCAAGGCGTTCGGCCACCAGCGCGCCAAACGGTATGCCCGCCGTTTCGCCGCCGGCGATATTGTCGAACGCTTCAAATCCGGCATCTCGCATCACGGTGATGGTCATGAAATCCATCAAGGTTGAGCGGATGCGAGGAAAAGAAATAAGCTTTCGGCAATCCACATAGGTCGGCGAAAGCAGGCCAGAGGCCAGAATAAATGGTTTTTTGGAATTGAAATCAACCGCCCCGATTTCCAACAGCATCCTTGCGCTAAGGCGGGCAATGTCGGCCTTGGGGGGGTAGGTGCTGGGAATCATCGGGTGATCCTTTCAAAAATTAGTTTTCAACCTGCCAACGCAGTGCAAATCCGGGGTCAAATACGGTGATGTCCCCATCCGGGGTCGCAATTTTAGACGGGTATTGGGGGGGCGATGATTTGCTAAGGGTCATCTGTGTTTTATTGACCGCCAATCCATAAAACGCGGGCCCGTTGCGTGATGCAAAGCCTTCCAGGTTTTCAAGCCTGCCGTCGTCTTCAAAAACCTGCGCCAGAATTGACATGGTGTTGGTGGCCGTAAAGCATCCCGCACATCCACAGTCGGTTTGCTTGGCCGCATCCAGATGTGGCGCACTGTCGGTGCCCAGAAAAAAACGTGCATCACCCGATGTGGCGGCCGCGCGCAGGGCCAGACGGTGTTCTTCGCGCTTGGCCACCGGCAGGCAATAATAATGGGGTTTGATCCCGCCAACCAGAATGTGGTTACGGTTGATGATCAGGTGATGGGTGGTGATTGTGGCGGCCAGATTGGCATCGCCCGCTTTGACATAATCCGCCGCCTGACTGGTGGTGATATGTTCCATGATTACCTTCAGGGCGGGGGTGGCGCGCCGGATCGGGTCAAGCACACGGTCAATGAACACGGCTTCGCGGTCAAAAATATCAATGTCGGGGTCGGTGACTTCGCCATGCACACACAGGGGCAGGCCAATTTCGGCCATGCGCTCCAACACTGGGCGCACCTTATCAAAATCATTCACGCCGGATGCGGAATTTGTGGTCGCCCCGGCGGGGTATAGTTTTAGCGCCTTAATCAGGCCGGAACTGGCGGCGCGCGCCACATCGTCAGGGTCTGTTGTTTCTGTCAGGTACAGCGTCATCAGGGGTTCAAACGACATGCCCTTTGGCAGGGCGGCCAGAATGCGGTCACGATAGGCCGCCGCGTCGTCCCCGGTTACAACCGGGGGCACCAGATTGGGCATGATGATGGCGCGTGCAAAGTGGCGCGCCGTTTCCGGCAGGACCGCGCGCAGCATTTCACCATCACGCAGGTGCAGGTGCCAGTCATCCGGGCGTGGAATTGTGATTGTCTGTGTCATTGTGCGCCGGGGTTACACATTTTTTCGCCTATGTACCATAGCCCAGCCCCCAAAAGTTTGGGGTAGATCAGGCGGGCTGTTTTTCCAAAGGCCCGCGAATTGAAACACCGTTTCTGTGCAGCGCCTTGGTTGAAATGGAAAGTTGGCGGCGAAAGCGGGGGATGTTCATTCGCGTCAGGACTGAGCGGCATAATATAGCCGTCAGATAGGGGCGCCGTGTGGCCTCAACCTCGTTCAGGAATAACCTGAGATAGGGCGGGTAATTACGCCGCTCTCGCAGTTTTTGGTAAATGTCAGATGCCTGCAGTTCCCGTTTGGATGCGATTTCCAGCAGCGGTTTAAGAATATTCATCCGCCGGAAAAAGGTTTCAATCCGCCCGTCCAGATACGGGCAGGGGATTTTTATGACGTTCTGTCGGGTGAAAAGGGCGGCATGCATGGCGTCTTCGTCAAAGCTGGGGTCAAACAGAATAAAGGCCCGGTCGGCGGCGTCCAGCATGTCAGGGGCATAGCCATATCGGTCATTGAAACTGGTGCGGCGCATATGGTGGAACCTGTCGTCCCAACTGGTGATGCGCGGGTCCAGCGTTGCCTGCGGTGACAGGGCCAGAACCGTTGACCCCGGCGCCGCCACAGAATAGGCGGATGCGGCGTAACCACATGATTCCGTGCCAAAAAATATTACCTTGTCAAATTCTTCAAAGAAACCGTTATCAACCAGACGGTCGAAATAGCTGTAAACTGCCGGGTGGCGAAACCATGTTTCCCCATTGGACAACAGGCACAGTTGTGACCAGTCGGTGCCTTCGATCAATTCCCAGCCCATTGGAACGTCGCAATTGGTGCGTTCGCGGATGCTGTCCATGGTTTCAAACGTCACCAAAAGGGTGCGCCCGCGGTCTACAAAAGTTACGGAATGATCCGGGCCCAGTGGCTCAAAATACCCATGTTCTTCGGCGATGTCTTCTAAGGTATCCAGCCATTCGGCCTCGACCATATTTTCAGCCGGATCGATCAATCGTGTTAATGTCGCACTTTTCAATAAACAGCCCCCCCCGAGGTTAGCAAGCCTGACAGACCTGCTGATCTGTATTTAACGCCCCTGCGAAAGCCTGTGCAATGGGGTTGGACAAAGTCAGGGCGATTGTTTCCAAAAAGGGGTCAATTGCCCTGTTTAATGGATTTTTGTGCAATTTTGATCAGATCCTTTGCCGCGCGGGTACTAAGCAGGCGGGAAGGCGGGGTCATAAGTAAGCGCCCGTAAAGCGCGCGAAATTGTTCCTGCTCCATTAACGAATCAAAACGTTTCAACCGCCAGTCGATGCTGGCTGTATGTAGCTGGGAAAGCGCCGGATCGGCGTGCATTTCTGCAAGAAATTCGTCCCGCGCGGGGCGCAGGGCACTGATAGATGTATCTTTTTCAATGCACCAGTTTCGTTCAACCCAGTAGGACATGCCAAGACTGTCTTCGGTGCGGTTCACCCGGCCACGATCCCGTTTCAGGATATAGCTTTGCATGGCCCCAAGGGGATAGTGGTTCAGTTGAACCAGCCCATAGTTGTCTTGCCCGAAATGGGAAAAGACCTGCTGACGTTTAAAAGGTTCACCCAGTTTGCGGGCGGATCCGTCATACCAGTTTGCCTGATCCAGGCGGGGTTTGTCCGGGCTACGGGGGCGGTGAACGCCCAGTTTTCTGTAAATGCCGTCATTTTTGAAAAAGGTTTTAAACATTGAGGCCCGCCAGGGCCAGTTCATCACCGCAGGGGCCGCCATTGTGAATTGATCGGTAACGGGCTGGTCTTTGAATTTCACAACGCCGTTATTGCCAAATAACCGCCATGTCAGGGTTATTGCGCTGGCCCCCGGTAGGGCGGCCAACAGATCGGGCAGGCGGTGGTCACCAGTGTGGATGTTAACAAATTCGTCTATATCCAGCGTCAAAATCCAGTCGGCCTGTTTTATCAGCGGATGCCGGTCGGCCATTTTCAGGGCTGTCCACTGCACCCCGCCATCATGGGGGGCGGGGTTTTGCACATGTGTCAGCTGGCCCATGTCCTGCAAACGGTCAAGCATCTGTGTTGTGGTGTCCTGACAATCATTGGAAAACACCAGAAAATCGGTAAAGCCAACCGCACGGTGATGGGCCAGCCATTCCAAAAGAAAGGCAGCTTCGTTTCGCACGGTCAGGACGGCAAGGAATTTCATCTGCTGGCACCCCTAATGCCCGTTCTTTGCCGGGCTTTGGGTAAGGATACACCTTTGGCGGGTTGGCACCAAGACAGGAAACGATGTTTGATCAGATGTGCGGCGCTGGCGCGCCGATGCCTTCGGCGAGGATATTTAGGCGAAAAAGAAGCGGGCGGCGCGCCTTATTGGCAGGGACACAGCCGACCATCATGATCGGCTGTGTCCATAGGTTTGTGATATTTTGCCATATGTTCGCAGGTTAGGCGAACGGCCTGGCCATCCGGTTTACTTGACCGGAGAGATCATCATGATCATCTGGCGACCTTCCATCTTGGGCATCGCATCGATTTTGGCGATTTCCACGATATCGTCAGCGACACGTTCCAGCAGCGCGCGCCCCAGTTCAAGGTGGGCCATTTCACGGCCGCGAAAGCGCATGGTCACCTTTACCTTGTCGCCGTTGGCCAGAAACTTGACCACATTGCGCATTTTTACATCGTAATCATGCACGTCCGTGTTGGGGCGAAATTTGACTTCTTTGATCTCAATGATCTTTTGTTTTTTGCGGGCTTCGGATTCACGCTTTTGGGTTTCGTATTTGAATTTTCCGAAATCCATAATTTTGCAGACGGGCGGGTTGGCATTTGGTGAAATTTCCACCAAATCAAGGCCGACTTCCAGGGCCATTTCGATACCCCGGGCTGGCGTTACAACGCCGACATTTTCACCCTCGGCCCCAATAAGCCGAATTTCAGTTGCCCGAATTCTATCGTTTACTTTCGGGCCTGTGTCACGCTGCGGTGGAGCGTTATGTGGTCTGCGGGCTATAGCGGTCTTCCTTATTGTAATTTTAAGTTTTGCGCGCGTAAATTAGGCTGTCTTGGCGTGGCTTTCAACCATATAGTTGCGGCTTTCCCCAAGAGGGTGGCCATTTATGCACAGGATACAGTGTCAACTGCTTCACTTTTCATGGTTGGTCTGCCATATGGCGCGCGGGCACCAATAAATGCCCAGGATTTTGAGGATTTTTCAATGAACAAAAATACGATCATTGCCCTGGTGATCGCGGCAATCGCCGCCGGGGGTTACTATGTTTATGACGGGCAGAAAAAAGCTGCTGTTGAACAGGCTGCGGCAGAAGCGGCCGTAGTAAAGGCCGCTGAGGAAGC
>DAOURA010000001.1 GCA_030625325.1 Marinosulfonomonas sp. | reverse complement strand
GATACCCCCCGAAAAATTTATCACGAACCCACCAGCCGGTTCGTCGCCGAATTTATCGGACGCCCGGCGATGAACGTCATCGACGGAAATATTGACGGTGGGGTGTTTGTGGCCGGTGATCTGAACATATCGGTGAAAGATCAACCAGATGGCCCCGTTTCTTTGGGAATCCGCCCTGAAAGAATGGTGTTGCAGCCCCGTAAAAGCAAGGATTCAATTTCGTTTGAGCTGGATGTTTTAGAATTGATAGAACCCGAAACGCTTATGTTTCTGAAAACTGGTGATGTGTCTCTGGTTGCCCGCGTCATGCGAGACGTCAGAGAGTTTGATCCCGGTTCAACCGTTCATTTCGAATTGCCAAATGATGCCCTGAACTTTTTTGAACCAGACAGTGGAATTAGGCGCACATGAATGAGAATATAAACTCAGTCATTCATTTTGTTCCGCTCCTGTTTGCGGCGCTTTTGTGGTACGTACTTTATGCGTTTAATAAGCGGGTTTTTTGGTTCAGGGTCGGGGAATTAATTTTTTGGGATGCGGCAATTCTAATTACAACATTTCTGATCTGGCTAAAGTTTTTTTGAGATGACCCAGTGAAACCGACTGCTGGCCACTTCCTGTTTTAGTTCTTGCCAGCCGACCCGAGGCACATTGCCATTTTCAAGTGTAAACAATTCACTATGGTAGGTGGGATTACTCTGAATTCCGTTTAGATTCGCCCTAAAATTGCGGAAATTGTTGCAATTTAATCTTTTTTGTCCAAGTATACATGTGCGTGCGAACTTTCATTCACTATTGCTAAGATTTGTAAAATATATTCACGGTGAATGCTGTTCATATTTTTTAAGGCCGTCGCAATTGGTCGACTGGCGCTGGAAACAAAGTTTTTAAGCGGACAGGTTTTCTATAATAGCGGGCGTATGGGGCGGGAATTTTACCGCAGGGGGGGAAATGGGATTTCGTTGGGCGTCGTGTGCAGCATTATTCGCTGTTTTGGCCGTATTTTTAGCTTCACCTTTGCAGGCCAAGGCTGTCGGCACCGCCGTCGCGGTTACCCGGGGCGTACAATTAATTTCCGCCAGTGGCACCTCGCGACTTACTATTGGAATGCGGGTGGAAACCGGCGACATCATCAAGACCAATAGAAACGGGCAGGCACAGCTTTTATTCGGTGATGATACCAAAATTGTGGTTGGACCGAGATCGCATTTGGTTTTGGATGATATCCTGCTTCGCTCAAATGGGCGCGCCAAGCAGTTCACCATTAATGCGCTGGGTGGGACGTTTCGTTTCATTTCAGGGAAGAGCAAAAAAAGATCCTACAAGATCAACACACCAACGGCGACTATGGGGATTCGGGGCACTATTTTTGATTTCTCGGTTGCACGCGGTGGTAGAACGAATGTGGTGTTATTTGAAGGTGAGGTTGAGCTTTGCCTGAGGAACGGAAGCTGCAAACGAGCCTCTGGTGCCTGCACACTTTCGCGTGCACGAGTAAACAAGCTGAAAGTTGGTATCACCGGCGGCGCTTCCAAAAACGATGTATTGCGCAGTGATTTCCCCTATGTTGTTTCTCAGAAACGACTTTTGGAATCTTTTTACGCTCCGACCAAGACATGTGGAAATATTGAAAAACCAACGCAGAACAAAACGATTGTTGTTCCATCTACACCTCCGCCGTCACCTACACCTACACCTCCGCCGTCACCTACGCCTACACCGCCGACACCCACGCCTCCTCCACCCGGGCCCGCGCCTCCTCCACCTACGCCAGAACCAGGCACCGATGACCCACTTCCTGGGCAAAGTGGTAATGAAACTGAGGGGCCAAGCACCGGTAAGGGTAACGACGTAAGCAATCAGCAGCACGGCCAAGGACAAGGAAAGGGTCAGGGTATTTCTAACCGTAGTATGCTGCGGGGATCGGCGAAAAAATAGCGTGCAACCTTACCGATAGTAAAAGCACGATTGCAGGCTGAATTATTGATTGGACTGGAACAGGCCGCATCATTTGACATTTCTTTGCGAAAAACCGGTTCGGATGTGAGAGCCATATATGCGTAGGATCATTCTTGCCATTGGCTTGACGCTTTTGTCGGTACTGACACTAATTCGGGCGGCCGACCCGTTACCTGTGCAGGCCCTGCGCGAAAATTATTTCGATTATTTGCAACGTTTAAACCCAAGGGAATACACTGAGCTACCGGTTCGCGTTGTAGACATAGATGAAAAATCGCTCGCGAAATTTGGCCAATGGCCCTGGCCCCGGGATCTTTTGGCTGAATTGGTTGATAACCTTGATGAATATGGTGCTGCCGTCATCGCTTTTGACGTTCTTTTTAACGAACCTGACCGAATGTCCCCATCGCGGTTGCTATCGCGCATGGCGGATGTCGACCTGAATATTCCAGCGGCCGTTCTGGATCAAATGGCCAGCCTGGATACGGATGTGATTTTTGCCGGGGCAATCGCCGGGCGCAACGTGGTTCTGGGTGTGGCGCAAGTGACCCAGCCGGGATTGCTTCCTGAAACTGCAAGCGCGGGGTTCGCGAAAATCGGTGCGCAGCCTTCGCTTGGTTTTCCATTCCTTTCGTCGTCGGCACCAATTTTGCCAGTCTTACGGGAAACAGCAGCAGGAATTGGCACCATCAGCGTCAGCCCAAGCGGGCAAACCAATCTGGTTCGAAAGGCCCCCCTGGTCTGGAAAAGCGAAACCGGATTGCTGCCCAGCCTTTCGGTTGAAGCGTTGCGCCTGGCAATGGGCGAAAGCACAGTTGTTATTCGGGGATACCCGGACCTGATCGGTGTCACCGAAAAAATACACATAGGAGAATTAGAAATTCCAACACTGCCGGATGGTCAGCTTTGGATACGATACCGAAAAGATCATCCGGATTTATACGTGTCGGCGCAGGATGTGCTGGCCGGCACCCTGGACCCGGCGCTAAGGGCCGCACTGGAAGGCAATATTGTCTTGGTCGGCACCTCGGCAGCAGGCCTGTTTGATATCCGAACAACAGCAATTGGGGAAAGCGTTGCCGGTGTGTCGATACATGCCCAGATAATTGAGCAAATTCTTTTGGCTGATCACCTGCTCCGCGATGATCTTGTGGCCGCCCTGGAAATCATTGCATTTGTTCTGCTTGGCCTTGTCATATTAATTGTCATGACAATAGCCGGGCCGATAATTTCCATTAGTTCCGGGGCGGGCCTTGGCGCGCTGGTTTGCGCCGGAAGCTGGATTGCATTCAGCAGATACGGAATTTTGTTTGACGCAACCTTTCCACTTATCGGCGGCATCCTGGCGTTTTCGGTTCCCGCCGCCTATCAGTTTATCGTTGTGGATCGTGACAAACGTTTGATCAGAAGTTCTTTTTCGCACTACGTGGCCCCTGCAATTCTGAACCAGATCGAAAAAAGCGGCCACGTTCTGGGGCTGGGCGGTGTTAACCGAACAATCACAGTCATGTTTTGCGATATCCGAAATTTCACAGTGCTTAGCGAAGCCATGTCAGCGTCTGAGCTTGTCAGCTTTCTGAATGAACTGTTCACAGATCTTGGTGCCGAGATTTTGCATGAAAACGGTACAATCGATAAATTTATCGGCGATGCTATAATGGCCTTCTGGAATGCGCCGGTGGAAGTGGAAAACCACCGTGAACTGGCAGCCCTGGCGGCACTGAAAATGCGCATTGCCCTGAAAAATTTCAATGCCCATGGGGGCAGGCCAAAAATTTCCACGGCCATCGGGATCAGCTCGGGCCTGGCAAACGTTGGAAATATAGGGTCAAAAGACCGGTTCAACTATTCGGCCATCGGCGACACTGTGAATGTCGCATCAAGGATCGAGACCAGTTGTCGCCATGTCTGCTATGATATTGTGCTTTCCGATACGGCGGCCGAAGGGGTGGCGAATTTAGCACTGCTCCCTGCCGGACGGCTTGAACTAAAGGGTAAATCTGAACGAATACCAACCTGCATCCTGGTCGGCGATGCTGATATTAAGAGAGCGCCCAAGTTCAAAGATCTGGTAAATTGCCACAACACTTTAATTTCAGCCTTGAAAGACGATGGACGTAACCCGGATAAGCTTATTGCCGATTGTCTAGAGATTGCCACACAGATAGAGCCGGGCTTAGCCAGCTTTTATGGGTGTATCGCCCGGCGACAAGGCGACTTTCGATAAAATATTGCCCCGCGTTCAGCGACACACTGACGCGATGCGGCACATAACCATCCCTTATCCGAAAACGTAGTGGAATTTTCCCTGACAAAACCGCATGCTCAAATAGTTAGGGGGAAATATGCAAGAATTTTTGTTACTGGTGTTGATTGGGTTTTTGCTTAAACATTTTGTCGCCGACTATCTTTTACAGTTCCGCTGGATGATTGCCGGGAAGGGCAATATCCGCGCGCCGGGGGGGTATGTCCACGCGGCTATTCACGTCTTGGGAAGTGTGATTGTACTGTCGCTGGCGTCTGTGCCCGTTCCGGTGCTGCTTGCCCTGCTTGGTGCGGAGTTTGTGATTCACTACCTGCTGGATTATCTGAAAGTACACTACGGCAAGGAAGTTTCGAGTACTGAACGGCCGCGTCTGTTTTGGGCGCTGAACGGGTTTGACCAGTTGATGCACCACCTTACGTATGTGGCCATGACCTATGTTGTCCTGCTGTCAGTTCCAGGCTGATTGATCGGGGAAACCCAAAGTGAAGTGATCCGGCAGAATTGGATAGTCTGCTAAGATATGTCCAGACCTGAAGGGTGGATATGCAGATGACAACCAGACGCTGATTTCCGGATGAATTCAAAGCAGCGGTAGCGGTTGAGGCACTTCACGGTGGCCTATTCGCTTTTTTGCCTGATGGTCGGCCTGCTGCTGGCAACTTTACGCGATAGGTCCTGCCCTAAAAGCGTTACAACGGCTTGCCCCAGATGTCGGAATTTCCCAAAAAGTAAATGCAGATCATCAACATTCCAGGAAACGTAACGTGCCCCGCTGGTGATGGCGGTTGTGGCACTGGCTTGCTCTCCTTCGAGAAATGCAATCTCACCAATAAATTTATCGGCGTCCAAAATGTAGCTCTCGCCAAATTTTTCCAGATGTATGTCGCCAGAAACGATGAAGTAAAGCTCCTCTGGACGTTCCCCCACACGGGTTAGTTCCACATGTTCGGATGCCGAACGCCACTCTGCCCGGCGCATCAGCTTTCGAAACTGGCCCGGAGTAAGCACGCCAAATCTTTTAAAAAGGGCGGCATCTTCGGCACTCATGGTGAAGGTTGTGCGTTCACGGATCACGATAGCGATAAGTGTCAGATTGACGGTGCCAATGGCGGCACTTGCGAACATTGCGTCCCAAAGTGGGGTTTCTGGAAAATAAAAATAGTAGGACAGGTAAAACCCTGTGCCGATCAGGATCAGGATGCGCAACAACAGCTCATCGCGCACCATGAGGCCCGCACAATAAAACATTAAAGCAATATGTACTAACCCGGCAGTCGAAAGAAGATGGTCAATCAGGGCCACTTGGGTAATTCCAGTTTAATGACATCAATTGCTATGCCCTGAGAATGAGGCATGGAGCCCCTCAGAGTCAAGTTTCCACCCGGCGATGGATCAAATATTTCCAACCTGTCAAGGTCACACGTCTGGATAGCATGTTGCGCCAGCACCAACCTGAAGAAGTTTTACGCAACTTCCCAGCCGTCGGCAGTTTTTATCCTATGATTTATGGTGTTTTGCTGTCCAAGGGTCTGTTCAATAAAACACCCCTTTTTCGCAGTTGCAACCAATTCACGAACCTTTTCAATGGGGTCGTCGCTGTCAATCATCACGTCGATCTCGAAAGATTTAGGAGCTGTCTCATAGGTTCGCCCGGTTGCCTGCCAATCCCACTTTACCCGTGTGTCCACCTGCAAATCGTTAAGGGTGACATCCAGACGTTTGGCAAAGGCCCTGATCTGGGTCATGATACACCCTGTCAGACTGCCAACAAACATTGCCAACGGCGGCGGCGCGGTGGCGTCCCCACCGTGAAACGCCCCTTCGTCTGTGGCCATTGTGAAACTTTCTTTGAACGGTTTCACCATCGTGACTTCCAGCTCATTGCGCATCTTGCCTGTTGCCACGCCATGGCAGTTGAACTGTACCACCGCGCGATCGGGCATGTTGGCGGGTTGTGTGCTCATTTTGCGATCCTTTCATTCCAGTGAACCATTGGCAGACCGGGGACCGGTGAAGAGAAATAGGGAATGGTCGTTCCGCGTAGGCTGCCGATGTAGACGGTGGACAGATCCGGCCCGCCAAATGTGATGCTGGCCATCCACGGTGCAATCTGACCGCCACAGGCAAGGGTCAGTTCAGGGGTCACACGGTCTTCATTAAACGCCTGCATCAGGGTTTTCCCTGCCGTCGAACCGTTGTCGTCATCCAGCAAAATACGCAAATCCCCATCTGGTGTCAGGGCGAAAATATGGTCGATCATAACATGGGTGCCCCAAAGATTCCCAAAAGAGTCAAAGGCAATGCCGTCAATAAATGCATTGTGACTTTCCGGGCCAAAGGTTTCCCGCCGCGACAGGTTACCGTTACTGTCAACCCGCATACGGGTGATTTTCATGGCCGTGGTTTCAACGATGTAAAGCCATTCTTCATTAGCATCAAATCGGATCTCGTTGGTGAACATGAACCCGTCGGCCACGATCCGCAGGCCGTTCTTGTCGGCAAGCGCGATGTAGCCATCGCAGATATTCGGGCTAATCGCATCCATCCAATTGGGGATGGTGGTTGAAATGCTCAGCCAGATGCGATCCTGTCGGTCGCGCAGCACGAAATTCACCTTACCAATGGGTTTGCCGTTAAGCGTGTCGTGTAGCACAGTGGTTTCGCCCGTTCGCTTCATTATTTCAAGCTGGTCGGTGCCAAAATTGGATATCAGGATGTCGCCGTTTTTTACGAAGGCAAGGCCGTTGGGCAAAGTGCCTTTGGTGAACCGGTCGGTCGCGCTGGTGGATTGGGAAAATGCACTATTTTCGTGTTGTGTTATTATCTGCTGCTTGCCGTCTGGCATGATGTGGACAACCCCGCCCCGGGCGTCGGCCGACCACAAAGAGCCGTCTTTTTCCGCCAGAATACATTCGGGTCTTTGCAGGTCTTTGCCAATAGTTTTTAAAATTCCCGGGTCAATAACAAAGTTATCAAGAGGGTTTGAAGCCATCAGAATTTCACCCGATCTCCGCCTTTCAGATCAAGCATCTTGCGGGCTTCGTCCGGGGTTGCGATCTGGTTGCCCTGGCGTTCCAGTATCTCACGTACACGGCGCACTTGCTGGGCGTTTGACGTTGCCAGCTTGCGATGTTCGATAAAGAGCGAGTCTTCCAAGCCCACGCGCACATGCCCCCCCATCTGGGCGGCAACGGTGGCCATGCGCATCTGTTGATTGCCGGCACCGATCACAGACCAATGGTAGTTACTGCCAAAGAGCTTATCGGCGGTGCGTTTCATGAAAACGAGGTTTTCCACCTCGGCCGCGATGCCACCCAAAATCCCCATGACGAATTGCAGGAAGATCGGCGCTTTGAACATGCCCTGTTTCAGGCAGAAATCCAGATTGTAAAGATGGCCTACATCGTAACATTCATGTTCGAACTTCACTTGGTGTTCTTCGCCAAGGGTCTTGGCCACCTTTGCGATATCCTGGAAGGTATTGCGGAATATCGCATTTTCCGACCCCCGCAGAAAGGGTTCTTCCCAGTCTTCCTTAAAGTTCTCATAGCGATCAGCCAGAGGATGAAGGGAGAAATTCAGCGAACCCATATTCATCGAACACATTTCGGGTGAAAACTCTGCCGCGGGGGCAATCCGTTCCTCGATCCCCATACTGATGCTACCGCCGGTTGAAATATTGACTATAGCGTCAGTCTCGGCCCGAATACGCGCCAGAAAATAGCGGAAGTGCTCTGGGTCGACCGATGGTGCCCCATTTTTTGGGTTGCGTGCATGAAGATGCAGGATCGTGGCCCCGGCTTGTGCCGCCTCGATCGCCTGTTCGGCAATCATTTCCGGGTTGATGGGCAGGGCATCGGACATGGTGGGCGTGTGGATCGCGCCGGTGATGGCGCAGGACACGATTGTTTTGGTAGGCATGTAGCTTACTCCTCGAATATCGCCACGGCGCGGGTGAATCCGGCAGAGGCGTCTTTGATTTTGAACGGGAAACAGGAAATCTCGAAGCCATGACCAGGAAGACCTTCCAGGTTGGTCAGTTTCTCGATGTGGCAGTAACCAACCTCCATGCCGGCGCGGTGCCCTTCCCAGATGATTTTCGGGTCCCCTGATTTGGCGAACTCGGCGGCAGTTAGGGGGAACGGTGCATCCCAGCTCCAGGCATCCGTGCCGGTGACACGCACACCGCGTTCGGTCAGATACAGTGTGGCCTCACGGCCCATCCCGCAGCCTTTCATCAGGTAGTCATCCTGTCCGTAATGCGCCCCTGCTGAGGTATTCACCACGACAATATCCAGCGGCTGCAGATCATGTCCAATACGTTTCAGCTCGGCCTCTACATCGGCAGCGGTCACGATATACCCATCGGCGAAATGCCGAAAATCCAGCTTAACGCCGGGGTTAAAGCACCAGTCCAGCGGTACTTCATCAATGGTGATCGCCCGCTCGCCGTTGTTCATGGTTGAATGGTAGTGATACGGCGCATCCAGATGGGTACCGTTATGGGTTGCAATTTGCAGCATCTCAATCGCCCATCCCTCACCGTTTGGCAGTTGATCCGGTGTCAGGCCGGGGAAGAATTCACAAACCTGCGCGGCGGTGTCTTTGTGGTTCATATACTCGATCTTAGGCATCATCGGGGGGGGGTCCGAAATGATACCGGTTTCCAGCGCAACGGATAAATCAACAATACGACGAACCATAAGGGGCTCCTTTAAATCAGGGCGGTTGCAAGAATAGGAAAGGTGAGGACGAGGCCAAGAACAACCAGCATCATCAGCGCAAACGGGGCAGCACCAAGGAAAATATCCCCAAGCGTTATTGAAGGATCGTCAAGGGCGGATTTAATCACAAACACCGATATGCCAAAGGGCGGGGTCAGCAAACCGATTTCAACAGCAATGATAGTGACAATCCCGAACCAAACCAGATCGACGCCCATGGCCGTAATGACCGGCAGCATCAGCGGTACAAGGATCAACATGATGGAAGAACTGTCAAGGATTGTCCCCATCACGATCACCAGCAAAACGTACGACAGTATAACGCCCCAATAGCCGATATCGGCTGTGGTGATCAGGGTGCCAAAGCCGGCCGGCACGCCAGACAAGGCCAGCATGCGGGAATACATCTGTGCGGCAATAATCAGAAACAGAATTGAGGCTGTGACGAGGCCAGTATCATTAAGCACCTGCCAGAAATCTTTCAGGCTAAGTTTTCGCCGCAGCAGGCCAATTATGATGGCCCCTAAGCAACCGACGGCTCCTGCCTCGATTGGGGTAAAAAACCCGCCATAGATGCCGCCCAGCACAAGGCCGATCAGGCCAGATATCGGTAGGCCTTTGGCAATCAATTCGCGCGGGCTTAGGCCGCCATCGGTTAAGGGTTTTGAAATACCTTCGCCCAACATGCCCGGTTTAAAGTATGCCATGGCCAGAATGCCGATGCTAAAGGTTACTGCCAGTAGGATGCCGGGGATAATGCCCGCAATGAATAAGTCCCCTACGGATTGTTCGGTTAACAATCCGTAAAGGATCAACAGCAAGCTTGGTGGGATCAACATTCCCAGCACCGAAGAGCCCGCGACCACACCAACCGCGAAGCGTTTGGAATAGCCGTGTTGCACCATTTCGGGCACCGCAATACGGGTGAATACGGCAGCGGAGGCAATGGAAATTCCGGTGATGGCGGCAAAGATCGCATTTGCCCCCACTGTGCCGATCCCAAGTCCGCCACGCACGCGGCGGAACATATGGTTGGCGACATCAAAGGCGTCCTTACCCATGCCGGTAACCGATACGATGTACCCCATAAGAACAAACAGGGGCACAACACCGAAGAAATAGCTGGAGATGGTCTCGGATGCCGCCAGCGCCAGTAATTTCCCCGCCAATAATGGCGATCCTTTGATGACCCAAACCCCGACATAGGATGCCAGCATCAGCGCGAATGGCACCCACATCCCCATATAGACAAGGGCAACCATACCGCCGAACGAGGCAATGCCAATTTCAAACGGGCTCATACCGCACCTTGCGTTTGTTTTTGGAAAAGTCGAAAAGCGGCGTCAGCGGCGAACAATACAAGTTGCAAAAGCAGTGCGCCGCAACCGATTAGGATGACCAGTTTAACGGGCCAGATCGGGGCGGTAAAATCACCGATAGTCCCTTCGAATGTGCCGCGCACCCACGACTTTACAAACAACGGTTTACTTGCCGAAAACAGCTGCCAGATAAGGGTGATAGCGGCGAGTGAAAACAACAGTTCGACCGCAGCATAAAGGCGCATTGAGCGCGCTTTTATAAAATTCAAGGTGGCGTCGGTGCGGGTAAGGCGGCCCATACGAAAGGTGTGGGCGATCTGTAGAAATACGATAGCGACAATCGACATAGAAACTATTTCGGGAACACCTGATACCGGCGCATTGAAAACCCCGCGCCCGATTACATCTGCATTAACCAACACCATAATGGCGACAATCAGCAATGTTCCACCGACGTTAAGCGCCGCAGTAACCGTGTCGCAAACACGGCGAATGTTTCTGAACCAGTTGGGAAGATTCGTCGAAACCGGGGCGGATGAATCGCTGTGGTTTGTCATAGTTCGGGCTTTTCAATTCTCTGAAAAAGGTCCAGCCCCGCCGTGATTGCGGGGCTGGTTAGTGATGTCAGCGGGATTATTCCTGATCCCAGTTGCGAACCGGCGTCGCGCCCGCTGCACGCATGCTGTCCATATAGACTTTCAGTACGTCACTGCCCGGTTTGCCTTGCGCATCCAGTGTTTCGGCCCAGACTTTGGCTACATTATCCATGCCGACGGCCCACTTGGCGCGGAAGGCTTCGTCTACCTCGGTTATGCTGGCCCCTTGTGCCACCATCATTTCAAGGAACTTGGCAACGGAAGCATCCAGGTCTTCAATATAGGCAAGACGATCTGCGGTTGCTGCATCGCGTAGCGCTTGCTGAACCTCTGCAGGCAGGCCATCGTACCAGTCTTTATTCGCGGCCAGCCCACCCGCATACTGGGCACCAAAGCCGACTTTGGTGATGTAGGGCGCAACCTCATAGAGCTTGCCGGGAAGCGCTGCAGAAGCGAACACAATCACACCATCATAAACACCGGTTTTAATTTCGTTGTAATATGTGGTCAGGTTGCCAGACACCCCAACCGCGCCTGTACCTTTCAGCCAGTTAACTGCTGGCCCCGGCGCCCCGATTTTCATGCCCTCAAGGTCCGATATGGATTTAATCGGGAACTTGGTCATCAGCAGGTAATCATCGATACCGATAGCTCCGCCAAGGTATTCCAGCCCGTTTTCTTCCCAAGACGCCCGCATCGCAGGGATTTCTTCCTGAAGGCGGTCCATAAGTTCGGCAACTCCGGCGGAATCACTCGAAACAAAAGGCGTGAAATAGGTTACGTTCTGCACCGACAGTTTGGCGGGGTCGAACAGGCTGGAAACCAATCCAATTTCAGCCAGACCTTCTTCAACTGCTTCCAACTCGTCACCGACCTTGGCAAGTGAGCCGCCATATTGCTCGCTCCAGTTGATTGTCGTTCCTGTTCCCTCGAGGGCCGCGTTGACCGCAGGAATAAATGTCTGGCTGGCGTGTTTTACCCAACGGAACACAGGCGGATGGCCTGCTACGATCGTGACGTTAAGTTCTTCAGCCGCGGCGACAGTCCCAACCGAAATTCCCCCGACTGTGACCAACACAGCCAGTGCGCTGCCTACAAGTATATTTTTCATTTTTACCTCCCGTAAATAGGTTTCAGTTTTCAGTATTTTCGATAAGTGCCCGTATTCCCCCACAAATATAGATAACAATCTTCTTCAGCATTTCATCGATATTTCCGTCGTCACAAACCCCGTCCGACAGCCGCAATGAGCGCCCGGTTTTGGCCATCATTGTCATGCCGACACCGATTGCGAACATGTACGCCCAAACGGCATCTGCCTTGGTAAGGCGAGGCTCAATTTCATGAAAAGCGTTGATAAACTTGCGGGCAATCGGGTCGTAATAGCGTTCGGCCAGCCCCTGCTCCCGGGGGGCGGCGGAGTTGGCGAAAGACACAAGAATGCGGGAAAAGCTGCCCCCGTCTTTTGCCATGGATAATCCTGTTTCAATCGTCGGCCTGAATAACGCTGTGACGACATCTTCCAACGAAGGTGTCGTGCTATCCACGAAAAGACCGTCCAGAAGTTTGGCGCGTCTGTTGTTGATATGGCCGGAACGTCGCGCCACCATGGATTCAAACAGTTTCTCTTTATTGCCAAAATGATAGTGGATCAGACCCTGCGCCACGCCCGCATTTTCGGCAATCTGGCGCATTTTTGCACCCTCGTACCCGGACGAGGCAAATATATACTCAGCGGCATCAAGAATTGCGCCAAAGCGACTTTCATCACCTTTTTCGGCAATCGGCACCACGTTCTCATTCAGACTTGTTTGAACTTGTATCAACAAACCTCCTATGGAATTCAGAATATCATCAAGATTACTAACTGATTGATCAGTCAGTATTTGAATAGGATCATGTGTGTGTCAAGAATTTTTTGGTTCGCGATGACCTGCGCCTGAATTGTCATCCGACCTGAACCAGAGCCTTTCCTGTTGATACGCCCTTGGGCGCGGGGCTAGCAATCGAATGCTGCGCGAAGCTTGTAAGTGGCGCAGCGTGGCAGTCGGTTGCGGAAACTAGGCGCTTGGTAAATGCTTTGGGCGGTTCATATCCCAGTGCTGACTGCGGCCGGGTTGTATTATAATAAGGTAAAAGATGTTGCGGCAGAACGCCGTTCCAAACCATGATTGAGGGCAAGGATATCTGGAAGGATAAGTTCGTGAACTAAACTTGGCCTGACCGATGTCGCCAGAAAAACCGCCAACTGTCAGATCAAGTCGGAATTACTACAGATGAAATATTAGACTTTACACATCTTATGCATTTGAAATGCAACAATCGTGCAAGCGCAGAGAAAGTCCCCTTCGCCCACATAACGCAAACATCCCCCCCCAAACGAAACACGGGGCCCGAGGGCCCCGCGTTAATATTACCTTGAAGTTGCAGGAAGGATTATTCTTCGCTGGCTTCTTCAGTTGCTTCGCCTTCAGTTGCTTCGCCTTCTTCTGTTTCATCCTCATCATCGCCTTCTGAACGAAGGGCGGATGGGGCAGAGATGTTGGCGATCACAAAGTCACGGTCGATCGTGGCTTTGCTGCCTTCTGGCAGGTCAACTTCTGAGATGTGGCAAACATCGCCAACATCTTTGTCGATCAGATCAACAACCAGCTTTTCCGGGATGTCACCGGCGGTTACGACCAGTTCGACTTCACCACGTACAACGGTCAGAACGCCGCCTTTTTTCAGGCCGGGGCATTCTTCTTCGTTGATAAATTCAACCGGGATGAACAGGGCGATCTTGGTGGTGCGTTTCAGGCGCATCAGGTCAAGGTGCGTTGGCAGGTCGCGCACAACGTCACGCTGTACGTTGCGGCAGATAACGCGCACGTCGTCGTGACCTTCAACCTTCAGGTTGAACAGCGTTACCAAAAAGCGGCCAGCCTTAAGGCGCTTGAGCAATGCATTAAAAGGGATATTGATCGCAAGCGGGTCAATACCGCCGCCATATACGATGCCTGGTACATTTCCTGCACGGCGTGCTTGACGGGCGGCCCCCTTGCCTGTCCCCGTACGTACCTCGGCGTTAAGATCTGGGATCTTGCCAGCCATAGTTATTCTCCTAGTGTTATGCGGGATCCTCCAAGGGTGTATGCCCGCGTGAAGACGCGCGTATAGACGAGTCGCCGGTCTTTGGGAAGGGGGCCAATGGTGCAATTTGCTTGCTGCAAACCGGTCGCCGTGGCAATCGGGTTTGATGAGTATCGTGAACGCCCTGAAAATATCCAGACGCCCGGCTGTGGCCTTTGCGATTGTTGGTATTTATTGGGGAATGTTTGCGGCCCATGTGCCGGTGTTAAAGGCGCAGGTCGGTGTGGACGACGCCCTGTTTGGTTTGCTGTTGCTGGGCACCGGGGTTGGCCTGACCAGTGCGATGTGGCTGGCACCACGTTTTGACCGACTGATGGGCCGCGCCAGCCTGCAGGCGGCCAGTTTTCTGTTTATTGCGTCGTTTATGTTGCCGGCACTGGCCAGCGGGGCGGTGACATTTGCCATTTCTTTGGTGCTGGTGGGGGCGGCGTCCGGGGTTCTGGACGTGGTGATGAATGCCCGCGTTAGTGAATTGGAAGCCACCCACAAACACCCGATGATGAATGCCAACCACGGGATGTTTTCAGCCGGCTATGCGCTGGCGGCACTGGCGTCGGGGTTTACGCGCGAAGGCGGGCTGACCCCGGTGGTGGTTTTCGGTGGGGCAATGGTGATCGGTGCGGCCCTGGCCCTGTTTGCCCGTCAAGACGGCGTGAAATTTGCCCCCGAAACGGGCGGCGGGCAGGGTAGTGCCCTGATCCCGGTATTATTGTGCGGCGGGGTGGTTCTGATTGCCTTTATGTCAGAGGCAACAGTGGAAATCTGGTCTGCCCTGCATATCGAACGCACACTGGCGGGCGGTGCTGCGCAGGGGGCAACCGGGCCTGCGGTGCTGGGGCTGACAATGGCGGTGGGGCGGTTTGGCGGCCAGATCATCACCGAAAAACTGGGTCAGATAACGTTAATTTTCTGGGCAACGTTGTTATCGGTTCTGGGGGCTTTGATCGCGGCGGTTGCCCCGGTTCCGGCACTGGCCTATCTGGGGTTTGGCGTTCTGGGGTTGGGGATTTCGGTGATTGGCCCGGTTGGGATTGCCATGGTTGGCCAGATGGTGCGCCCCGAATTGCGGGTGCAGGCCATATCACAGGTGACCGTAATCGGGTTCGCCGGGTTTTTTGTGGCCCCGGTTCTGATGGGGGTGTTGTCACAGGCTTTTGGGCTGCGGGTGGCCTTTGCCTGTGTTGCGCTGATGCTGTTGCTTGAACTGCCCCTGATCAGTGCGATCCGCAGGTTGCGGGGCGTCTAGACCCAATCGCCTTCAAAGCCCTTAGGGATCAACAGGATATCACGGTCAACGGTGTTGATATCCCTATGCCCGCAAAAGGCCGCCGACAGGTCCAGTTCATTGTGGATCACTTCCAGTGCTTTGGTGACGCCCTGTTCGCCCATTGCGCCAAGGCCGTAAATAAACGCGCGCCCGATATAGGTGCCCTTTGCCCCCAGTGCCAGCGCCTTTAGTACGTCCTGACCTGATCTGATGCCGCCATCAAAGTGGACTTCGATCTTGTCGCCGACCGCTTCGACAATTGCCGGAAGCGCCCGAATGGACGACAGCGCCCCGTCCAGTTGCCGACCGCCATGGTTGGAGACAATTATTGCGTCCGCCCCAATTTTAACGGCCATTTTGGCGTCTTCCACATCATTGATCCCTTTCAGGATCAGTGGCCCGTCCCACATTTTCTTGATCTGCTCGACCTTTTTCCAGTCCAGTTGCGGGTCAAACTGGGCGGCGGTCCATTCCATCAGGGAACCGGTGTCGGTTACGCCCTTGGCGTGGCCCACAATATTACCAAAACCTTTGCGTTTGGTGCCCAGCATTTGCAAACCCCACGCCCATTTTGTTGACAGGTCGATCAGTGTGGGAATGGTTAGTTTGGGTGGCGTGGACAGGCCATTTTTCAGGTCTTTGTGACGTTGGCCCAGAATTTGCAAATCAAGGGTCAGCACCAGCGCGGAACATTTCACGTCCTTTGCGCGCTGAATGATATCGGCCACGAAATCCTGATCGCGCATCACGTATAGCTGAAACCAGAACGGTTTGGTTGTGGCCTCTGCCACGTCTTCGAGTGAACAGATCGACATGGTTGACAGGGTTGATGGCACGCCAAATTTTTCGGCGGCGCGGGCGGCTTTTATTTCTCCGTCCGCACTTTGCATTCCGGTCAGACCCACGGGGGCCAGGGCCACGGGCATGGTTACGTCCTGGCCAATCATCTGGCTGGCGGTTGTGCGTTCGCTTAGGTCAACCGCGACCCGCTGGCGCAGGTGCAGGTCCTGAAAGTCGGAGACATTTTCACGAAAGGTTTGTTCGGACCAACTTCCGCTTTCGCAGTAGTCGTAAAACATCTTGGGCACCCGGCGTTTATAGATGCGTTTCAGGTCGTCAATATTGGTGATGATCGGCATGGTTGGTTCCGTTCAGCGATGGCTTTAATGGTCATAATTATTTACCGATAACATGTTTCTGGTTTGGCGCAATTGGTCAGATTGTATCAACCGGCCTGCATACATATCAACAATGTGCTTGTCAGGTAATCAGGCCCGGTGGGCACCATCGGCCAGGGATTTCACAAAATCCAGAACCTGGTCTGGGTTTTGCCCCTGAGCGATTTTATCAATGATGGCAGAGCCAACAACACAGCCGTCGGCGATACCGGCAATGTCCTGGGCGTTTTGCGGTGCCTTGATCCCAAAGCCAACGATAACCGGCAGGTCTGTGCCGGCCTTAATGCGCGCCACTTCCGGGGCAACGGAACCTGCCTGTGCTTCGGCCGCGCCGGTGATGCCATTGATCGACACGTAATAAACAAAACCAGAGGTGTTTTGCAAAACCTTGGGCAGGCGTTGTTCGTCGGTGGTCGGCGTGGCAAGGCGAATGAAATTGATCCCGGCCTTTTGGGCAGGAATGCACAGTTCGCCGTCTTCTTCGGGGGGCAGGTCAACGATGATCAGCCCGTCAACCCCGGCCTGCTTTGCCGCCGCCAGAAAACTGTCAACGCCGCGCGAATGGATCGGATTGTAATAGCCCATCAGCACGATCGGCGTGGTATCGTCGGTTTTGCGAAATTCAGCCGCAAGATCCAGTGTTCTTTGCAGGGTCATGCCCGCGGCCAGTGCCCGTTGTCCGGCCAGCTGGATCGTTTTGCCATCGGCCATTGGGTCGGTAAAGGGCAGACCCAGTTCAATAATATCGACCCCGGCGGCCGGCAGCCCCCTGACAATTTCAAGAGAGGTTTCAAAATCCGGGTCCCCGGCCATGATATAGGTGACAAAGGCCTTGCGCCCCTGGGCGTTCAGCTGTGCAAATTTCCGGTCAATACGGGTCATGGGCGTCCTTTCTTATCGTGCCCCGGTTTCGCGCGTATTGCGCCTAATGGCAATGCCCGGCTTGACCTTGGGGCGTGGCCTGCCCTAGATGCGGCAAGATTTTAAAGAGGTGGCCAATATGGGCTTTAAGACCGGGATCGTGGGCCTGCCAAATGTTGGCAAGTCAACACTGTTTAACGCACTGACCAAAACCGCCAGCGCACAGGCGGCGAATTTTCCGTTTTGTACCATTGAACCAAACGTTGGGGCAGTGGCGGTGCCGGATGCGCGCATTGACAAGTTGGCGGCGATTGCCAGCTCTAAAAAGATCATTCCGACCCAAATGACGTTTGTTGATATTGCCGGTCTGGTCAAAGGCGCATCAAAGGGCGAAGGGCTGGGCAACCAGTTTCTGGCGACGATCCGGGAATGTGATGCCATTGCCCATGTGGTGCGCTGTTTCGAAGATGGCGACGTGACCCATGTTGAAGGGCGCGTTGATCCGGTGGCGGATGCGCAGATCATCGAAACCGAACTGATGCTGGCCGATATGGAATCGGTTGAAAAGCGTCTGAAGGGTCTTGAGCGCAAAGTGCGCGGTGGTGACAAAGAGGCCGTGCAGCAACAGCGCCTGTTAGAAGCGGCGCTGGCGGCACTGGAAGACGGTCAGATGGCCCGCACGGTTGACGTGGATGAAGATGACGAAAAGGCCTGGGGGCTGCTGCAATTGCTAACCAGCAAGCCTATCCTTTATGTGTGTAACGTGGGCGAAGACGACGCCGCCAACGGCAATGCCTATTCGGCCAAAATGGCCGAACTGGCCGCCGAACAGGGGGCCGCAGCAGTGGTGATTTCGGCGCAGATCGAAGAAGAAATCAGCCAGCTGGACGCCGAAGAAGCGATGATGTTTCTGGAAGAAATGGGCCTGCATGAGGCCGGCTTGGACCGCCTGATCCGGGCGGGCTATGGCCTGCTGAACCTGCAAACCTATTTCACCGTTGGCCCACAAGAAGCCCGCGCCTGGACCATCCGCGCCGGAACCGCCGCACCCGCCGCCGCCGGTGTTATTCACGGTGATTTTGAACGCGGCTTTATCCGCGCCGAAACCATTGCCTATGACGATTTTGTATCCCTTGGCGGTGAAATCCCGGCGAAAGAGGCCGGAAAAATGCGCGCAGAGGGCAAGACCTATGTGGTGCAGGACGGCGACGTGATGCATTTCCTGCATAACGGTTAGGGCAAAACCAAACCCATGATTGATGGGCCTGACGTCTATTTTTCGGGCTGGTGAAAAATTCGCAAAAAACATCTTGTCCCTACGTTCACCTGCCGCTAAACGGGTCGACGGAGACGTGGCCGAGTGGTCGAAGGCGCTCCCCTGCTAAGGGAGTAACGGGGAAACTCGTTCGAGGGTTCGAATCCCTTCGTCTCCGCCACCCACCTCTTTCCCCCACTTTCATTGAATTACATTCACCCTCAGGTTGCCCTTATTTTATTGGGTCACTTTCCATTTATCGCAGCATTCACTTTCTTTCAATTTCTCCTGTATGCTTTCCTTGCGTGGTATGGATGGTGATATTTTATAAATGGCCTACTTGTCTGGGAAGCTAACAAAAAAGCTGGTGGAAAACCTTGGCCCCGGTCGCCACGGCGATGGAGGTGGTCTTTATCTGGTGGTTGACCCGTCTGGTGCGCGCCGCTGGATTGTGCGCGTTACCGTAAAGGGATAGAAAAACCGTAAGGCGCGCCGCTGCGGACCGATTTCGGGCTGGGCGGTGCCGATCTGGTCACACTGCCCCAAGCCCGCGACAGGGCGCTGGAATACCGCCGTATGGCGCGGCAGGGGCTGAACCCGCGTTTGAACGCCAGACAAGATATCCCGACATTCGAAGAAATCGCCCAACAGGTCCACATTGATCGTCTGCCGACATGGAAAAACGCCAAGCACGGCCAGCAATGGATCAATACCTTGCGTGATTATCCGGCGGGCATATGGACCGGCCCGCCCTGCAACGCCTGATGCGTGACATCGATGAAAACCGGGTTGATCAGATCGTGGTCTACAAGATCGACCGGCTGACGCGATCACTGGCGGACTTTGCCAGGCTGGTGGATTGGCTTGATGCCGCAAACGCCTCATTTGTCTCGGTGACACAGTCGTTTAGTGCAGCCACCAGCATGGGCCGCCTGACACTGAACGTGCTTCTTTCTTTTGCCCAGTTTGAGCGTGAAGTGACGGCGGAACGTATCCGCGACAAGATTGCCGCTTCAAAGAAGAAAGGTCTTTGGATGGGTGGCTATGTGCCGCTGGGTTATGATGCGGCCGGGCGCACGCTGACCATCAATGAAGGCGAGTCAAAAACAGTGCGCAGGCTTTTTGATCTATATGAGAAACATAGAGCGGTGAACGCTGTGGCAAAGGAAGCGGATCGCCTTGGCCTACGATCCAAACGCTACGTCACCAAAAGCGACCGCGATCAGGGTGGGCGGCATTTGTCACGCGGTCATATCCACAAGATCCTGAGCAATCCGCTTTATGCCGGGCGCATCGTCCATAAGGGCGCGATCTATGCGGGGCAACATCAGGCGATTATCGCGCCGGTTCACTGGCAGCGCATTCAGGACCTGATGCAGCGGGGCCACGCGCAACAACGGGGCAGGGGCAACTCAGGCGGCCCGAACGGGCCGTGCTTTTCAGCCAGACCTGACATCATAAAACCCAAACGGGTAATACGAAAAATCGGTTCTGAGACGCGGCGCCAAAATGGCCCGTTTGTCTTGCCAGTTTACGGCCTCATGCCTGAGCCCCGGCGTGCATGTCTTTGAAATGACGCCACTAATGGCACCACTAACAATTTGTCTCTGAAGGGGTGGGGTCAGTGGTAGCCCGTAGGGGAGTTGAACCCCTCTTTCCTGGTTGAAAACCAGATGTCCTAACCGATAGACGAACGGGCCACTTCTGACGTGCGCCGTTATTTAGGCAAAGCCTGCGTGAAGGGCAAGGGAAAATTTCGCCCCCGGCGCTATTTATTCACTGGCAGGTGCGGCGTCTTCCAGACGCAGCTGAACCCGGCTGCGCCCACCCCATGTGTTAATTTCTAAGCGGCCAGCCAGATGAAAGCGTTTGCCGCCGTGATTTTCAATCATTCCCCCCAGTGGCCCGTCATAGGCCCCAAAGCAGATTGCGTCGATTACCGCCCCCGGACCGTCGGCAAAGCTTAGCTTTAGGTGGGACGCGCCAACCCGTTTGCAAAACCGGATTTCCTGATCGGGGAATGCAAATCTGGGGGCAGGGGCACCGGCACCAAAGGGGCCAGCCTGTTCGATTTGCTGCACCAGTTCCACACTGGCCGCGCCCGACATCAGCACGCCATCAAGGCGCAAATCGCGTGGCCCCAGATCACCGGCCCCCTGTTTTTGCAGCAATTCCGCCAGTCGCGCCATTGCCGGTTCCAACTGATCGCGCGCCACACTTAGCCCGGCGGCCATTTTGTGCCCGCCGCCCTTTAGCAGTAATCCTTCGGATGTCAGGCGTTGGATCGCGGCCCCCAGATCAATGCCTGATACGGAACGCCCTGATCCCTTGCCTTCGTCGCCGTCCAGCCCGATCACCAGTGCTGGGCGGTTGGTCAGTTCCTTCAGGCGTGAGGCAACGATGCCCACCACGCCGGGGTGCCAGCCTTCCCCCGCCGCCCAGACCAGTGGCGCGTCAAAGCCCCGTTCTTCGGCCTGTTCCAGTGCCGCGCCTTGTACTGCACTTTCAATTTCGCGCCGCTCAGCGTTTAGCTGCTCCAGCTTGGCGGCGATTGATTCTGCTTCATTCTTGTCGCCTGTGGCCAAAAGGCGCGCGCCCAGATCAGCCCGGCCAACCCGCCCGCCTGCATTGATCCGTGGCCCCAGAACGAAGCCCAGATGATAGGCTGTGGGGGCCGTGTCCAGTTTCGCAATATCCCCCAGTGCCACCAGACCGGGGCGCTGGCGGTTTGCCATGACTTTCAGGCCCTGACGCACAAAGGCCCGGTTTACCCCGATAAGGGGGGCCACATCGGCCACCGTGGCAAGGCCCACCAGATCAAGATAGCCCATCAGGTCGGGGCCACTGATTTTATCGGCACGCAGGCGGCGGTTTGCCTCTACCAGAAACAAAAACACCACACCGGCGGCGCACAGGTGGGCCAGTTCGCCACTTTCGTCCTGACGGTTGGGGTTTACCACCGCGTGGGCCGGGGGCAGGGTTTCACCGCCAAGGTGGTGATCCAGCACAATCACATCTGCGCCCTTGGCCGCCGCAATTGGCCCATGGGACAGGGCGCCGCAATCCACCGTGATAATCAGGTCGTGGTCTTTGGCCAGTTCAAACATGGCGCGATCGTTCGGACCGTAGCCTTCTTTGATCCGGTCCGGCACATAAAGGGTGGCCCGGTGCCCCATTGCCCCCAGCCAATTCAGGATCAGGGCCGCCGATGTGGCGCCATCCACATCATAATCAGCAAAGATTGCAATTTTTTCACGGGCCTTAAAGGCGGCCAGAAACCGCTCTGCGGCTGGCCCCATATCCAACAGCTTTGTTGGGTCTGGCAGTAAATCGCGCAGGGACGGTGACAGGTATGGTTGTGCATCCTGCGGTGACACGCCCTGACGCACCAATGTGTGGCACAGGGGAACAGGCAGGTTGGTTGCCTGTTCCATCGCTTCGCACTGGCGGGTGGCCTCGGGGGTGGGGCCGACCCAGCGCCGCCCGCTCAGGGATGTTTTGACATCAAGAAAGGCCCGTTGGTTCATTCAGGCCTGACCGGATTGCGATAGCTCATGCGCCGCACTGACCCGGTTTTGGAACGCATCAGGATGGTCTCGGTTTCCAGAAAACCCGGCTCGCGGCGAATGCCCCGCACGATTGAACCGTCCGTTACGCCCGTGGCGGCAAAGATAACGTCTTGCGTTACCAGATCATCGCGGGAATAGACCCTGTCAAAGTCGCTGATCCCGGCCTTGCGCGCGCGGCCACGTTCGTCGTCATTGCGAAATATCAGGCGGCCCCACATTTGCCCGCCCATACAGCGCAGGGCTGCGGCGGCCAGAACGCCTTCGGGTGCACCACCTGAGCCCATATACATATCAATACCGGTTTTTTCGGCCTCAGCGCAGTGGATCACACCGGCCACATCGCCGTCGGTGATCAGGCGGATCGCAGCACCGGTGTCGCGCACTTCGGCGATCAGGTCTTCGTGGCGGGGGCGTTCCAGAATGCAAACGGTAATGTCGCGATCCTGACAACCGCGGGCATTTGCCAGGGCGCGCACACGTTCGGCCGGGGCCATGTCAAAGGACACCACGTCCTCTGGATAGCCCGGCCCAATGGCCAGCTTATCCATGTAAACGTCAGGGGCGTGCAGCATGGTGCCGCGCGGTGCCATGGCGATGACGGTCAGGGCATTTGGCATGTCCTTGGCTGTCAGGGTTGTGCCTTCAAGCGGGTCAAGGGCAATATCGACCTCGGGGCCGTTGCCGGTTCCGACCTCTTCGCCGATAAACAGCATGGGGGCCTCGTCACGTTCGCCTTCACCGATGACCACAACACCCTTGATGTCCAGCATGTTCAACTGGTCCCGCATGGCGTTCACAGCTGCCTGATCGGCCGCCTTTTCGTCGCCGCGCCCCACCAATTGGGCAGAGGCCATAGCGGCCGCCTCGGAAACACGGGCAAGCCCCAGTGATAGCAGCCGGTCGTGGAATTCTATGGATTTGGTCATCATATTATCCTGAATAAATGCACGGCCCAAGCCTAGCCCGCCCGGGCTATGCCACACAAGTCGGAACACTTATTTTCATCAGAAAGAATGCCGCTGTCGGGCGTATTCTTAGCCGTTTTTGATGTTGGTGCCTTTGCCCTGACTTGCCCGGGCTTTTTTGCGCGGGTCAATCGTTGCAACCTTCACCAGGATTTTGCGTTGATCCAGCTCTGAACTGGCATCAACAGACAGGCTGCTTCCAATGATCAAGGCCAGTGGTGTCAGGCGGCTGTCGCCATCTGGATCTTCAATTGACTGGCGGGCCTTATCCAGCTGCGCTGCGCTGATCGGCGGGTCTGAATCCTGAATGCTGATTTCACAGTACCCTTCATAGTGCTTGAATTCAAAAGTAACGGATTGCTGCACCAGCGCATTCCGGCTCTGGCAGGAATGTGCAAGCATTTCTGAGGCAATATGGCAGACCTTTCGGCGGTTCATCTCGTCGCCTGGACGTTTAAAATGGGACCTGACCCAGGTTTCCAGGTTTTCGTCTATATTCAGATTTCGTTCACCAACAAAGCGGGCCCAACCTGCTGCTTGCCGTGTTCGTACCTCAGCAGAGGTTCCTTCATCTATGATCCGGCCTTCCTGCATGATAATCAGTGTGTCGCAGGCTTCGGCTAAGGCCCGGTTTTGCGTGACCAGAAGTACAGTTCGCCCCAGTTTGGTTTCTTGTTTCAGTTGCGCCAGCAGCATGGATATCTGTTTTTCAGGTAATCCGTCTTCTGGCCCGTCGATCAGGTACAGGTCCGGGCTTAATAGAAAGGCACGGGATGCGGCCAACATTTTCTTCTGCATTCCGGGCAGGGTTTCTGCGTTTTTATGGGCGCAAATTTTTTCGGCAAGTTCAGATGAAAAAACCATCTTTTCTAAAATTCGCCGGCCCCGTTCAAGAACCTGATTACCGTGAAAACAGGACAGGTTTTGATGGCCTGAGGTGGGTAAGATTATTGGGTTGTCGGACAAATAAGTGGCCGGCAGGCTGTGGGGCTGCCCGTCCCGGTGCCACAGGTCATGGCAATTTACCCGCACGTTCCCGTGAATTTCCAGCCCGGAAAGTGAAAAGGGGTCAATGATTGACCGCAGTAGCAGACTTTTGCCAGCACCGCTGTCCCCCATAATACCAGTAATGGAGCCGGGGGCCGCTTTAAGGTTTAAATCCGAGATTAATATTTTTCCGTCATCGCTAAATACGCTGAGGTTCTTGATCAGTAGACCTGCGAAGTCATCGTCTTCAATTGATCCGGGCACAGCGTTCACATGGGATGTTGCCCGATCAAGTAGTGGCGGTGTTTTCAAAAACTGGCGTATGTATCCAAGGATCGCGTCTGTGGACCATAAGCTCAGCAAGGAAACCGCCAGAACTGCGGCCGGGGCGAGTACCTCATTTGAAACCAGCCATGTGGAGGTTGAAAGCGCGCTTAGCACACTGATGCCCATCATCGCCATTTGCACAGCCCCGGCCAGTGGATGTTCGGGCGCCGGTTGTGTGGCGATTTCCAACCCGTGAAAATCCCGGCCAGACAAAATCGGGACAGCTTCCTGTGCGATAAAATCCCACATGGGTTCACGGCGTTTCAGCCTGCTTAATATCCATAAAAACAATAGCCCGCCGATGCTTCCCGCCAATATGCCAACGCCCGCAAGTGGGTGTAAAAATACCAGTGTGGCGAACACGAAAACCCCGGCAGCGGCCCTGGCGCGCCGCGCGTTGAGTTCGCGAATGTGACGATATCCGCTTAGGATTTTGTTGTGCGCATATTCCAGAACAACAATGCCTAGCATCGGAACTACGGCGACCATCATCAACAGAGGTGCTAATATGTCTTCGCCGCGCCCGACCACCAGTGTTTGAAAAAAGATGGCGAATATGGCGACACTTGCCAGGCAAAAGAAAACCCCTACTGAAAAAATACTGCCGAGGATAAGGGCCCATGCAGGTGCTTTTCGATCCATTATATGCACAGGATCAGCCGACGGCGTTTCCATGCGTATGCTGGTGGTTGCCGTCTTGTCATGACCGGGAATTTTTTGAACAGAGCTAGACATGTATTGCCGCCAAATATGGTAAAAACACCCTCACAATAAAAAAATAGTGTTAAAAAACAGTAGATATCGGCATGATTCGAAAATTTCTGCCGTTCCCTCATTTTGGCACTTCTTCATCTCGTTTAGATGCATTTTAACAAACCGTTCAATTTTGCAGGGCCACTTAGAATTATACGAGCCCGTTGGGAATCGCATTAAACCGAGACACGCTTGGTTATTGGGGCCACCGGCATATTTTTATGTAAATATTGACTTAAAGTAGCTTGTTAAGGCTGGGTAATCTTGCGTGGAAAGTACGTGAGAATTGTTTTTATCCCCGAGTGCGCCGTCCGACTGAATTTTTGCAGAAGGTGCTCCATAGGCTCGGTTGCAGTGTCTGCAACATTTCCGCCTATAACTTCCGGGCAGACGGGTGGGGCCTGTGGTGGCTTTGTCCGCTGAAGTAACGTTAGCGCGCTTGCTGAATCCAAACCTATTTCGGTCATCAGGTAATTTAACCGCGTTGACAGGATTTCAGCTTCACTGGGTTTGGCGGGTAATTCCTTGATGTCTGGGGTGGCTTTGCTGGTTTCATCCACGGCTTCCGCATCTGCCGGGGGGGGGCTGGATATTTCAGTTTTGTTGGCCAAAAGGGCCGCAATTTGGTTTTCCAGTTCTGCAATACGCTGCGTGTTGGTAAGTGTTTCGCTCAAAACCGTAGCTTCCGGTGCGATGGCCTGTTCTATACGCGCCGGGGGTTGCTGGTTGCTTGTCTGGGTTGGCAAGTCCCCAGTTGTTGCGACGGTTTTGGAAACCGAAACAGGCCAGCCATATGGGAAACTGGCATCGTCCTGCCCCGACGCGACCCACCTTAGATAGGTGGAGACAGTTGAAAACCCACTTAGCGGGATACGCAGGGTTTCTGTTGCGCCGTGGCGAACAAGAAGCTCCCCCCCTGAGGCAAATAAGCCTTCCAGGCGGTTATCCAAGGGTTGTAATATTATGTTAGGCAATGACAGCTCTGTAAGGTCGTCTACGATAAAAAAATTATCGCCGGATGAAATATTCGCAAGTGTTAACTGAAGGCCCCCCTGGTCATTCAGTTGGATGCTTAGAGCCCCCTTTTGCCCCAGACAGGACGTAGTTTTAGGGGTGCAGATCACTTCGAATACATCGGTATCCAGGCGTGGGGTTGTTGAAAACCTGGCGTATCCGTCCGGGTCAAAGCGAAAATATATGCCCTCGATCACCCCCTCCTGAAATGTTGCCCAGCCATAGGCGCCACGTAGTGCCTGTTCGGCTTCCCGGGCATCGGCGGCAAAGGGAATTGTTGTGTCCAGAATCGCATTTCCGGGGGAAAATTCGGCGACTTCGTCCTGGGCCAATGCCGGCCCACAGAAAAATATCAGCGAGATTGTACATTTAAAAACAGATTTATTCATTAAAAGTCTTCCTTGTTCTGGATGGAATGGCGCAAGGCGGGAAGCCAGTCATCTTCTTGCGGGGGATCAGGATAGTGACGGCGTTCCCGGATGTTTTGATCGCGAAATGCGGTATACCAGACCTCTGCATCACCGGTGTATGGGGTCAGTATTTTTCCCTGAACTTTATGCAACAGGGCCGTTAGAATGATCCCGTTGTTATTTGCGGTGAAAATTTCCACCCGGCCCTGACCGCGTTCATACAGCCCTTCAAACATACCTTTTTCCGGGTTGTAGAGCTCAATAATCGCTTCATAAAGAATGTTGGTATAGTCGGTATCCCAAAGCGCCCACATCCCAAGCGCTGCTTTGGATGAAATAGCGGCATGATCCGGTACATAATCCCCCCGTGGGGTTACCGTGTTCCAGGGGTAACCATCAGAAAAAATTGTATCATATGTGAAATAGGGCGCACCCTTTACGTTATGTTCCGAGCGCGCAGTCATGAACCCGGTCTGGCGCCAGCGATTTTCCTGCACGTTATAAATCCGGTCGGCAAATTCGCCGCGCCACCCATCCGATCGCAGCCAGTCGGGGCTGCTGTCATCGTGGACCATGTCAAAGCCAAGCTCCAACCCGTCCTGCAGGTAGGATTCGGTTACAACGTAGTTCTGAGAATGAAAAATCCGCGGATCACGGCCGTCATAGGGGACCTGAATACCGTAGATCGAAGCCGTCAGAAATGGCTCGGCCCGGTGGGCAAGTATTGGCTTGAAGCCCCAAAGCGCATAGCCTTTGGCGGCATATTCTTCATACCCAAGGCGCCCTTCCTGATCATAGATGGTTTCATTTGTTTCGCTGTTGATGCGCGCGCCATAAATCAGCCCCTGTTCCCCGATGACATTTCTGAAATCCCATTTAAGCAAAATGGCATCGACTGAATTACCAAGGTAAGGATAGCGGTTTTTGATGATGCGAAGCCAGATAAGCATACGACCAAGGTCCAGCCCGGAGAAGCCAATTTCCCCCGGTTTATTCGCATAGTCCACCTTGGCTGCTGTGCGGGTATGGTACACTTTATTAGGTAGTTCCTTGCGAAACAGATCAAGTGTTTTCATGGTGGCCAGTAGTTGAAACAGGCGCTGGTCAAGTTCCGGTTTTTCAATAATGCACAGTTCATATGCCGCAACGGTTGCCGCAATATAAGAGGCCGTATCCCACATTGTGGTTGATGGGTAATTGCCCACCGCATTGGCCAGCCCGGTTTCTTCCTGAGTGTAGGTTTCAAAATACAACCAGGCCACACGCGCGGCTTGCATTTCACGTTCGTTCAGGAAACCACGGCGGGCACGATAGGGGCTGACATATTCATTTCGGCGGGTGTACCCGACCGGCTGTTTCAGGCCCTTGTCCAAATTGTCAAAATAGGTGGGCGACATTTCACACATGCGCGGCGGTTTAACCCGCACCGGTTCGCCCCGAACCATGCTGGTTGTGACGGTCGAAATATTACCCCGCATCAATGCAGGTAAATCGTCCAGGTCCCCACCGGCAATTATCGGGTTTATTTCTTCGTGGCTCAAAAACAGGATGCGGGCGAACGAAGCAACAGACCAGGTGGCCCCAATTAAAATTGATATGGATACCAAAAAAATAATGATACCACGGCCAAGGTTTAAGCGATCGGGTTTGTTTTCTGGGTTGCTCATGAAATATCCACTGTAGTCATGCGTTAGCAGGGGTTTTCGTGAGTAATAGTTAATATTCCACCAAGAGTTCCGATCCGTACCGGCCTGATCCGGATTATACAAAAAAAATTGTATAAATCGCAGAACGTTCACTAAATTTTTTCTAATTCTCTCCAAGTCAGGTGGGCAACCAGGAGGGTACCAATGCAAAAAGATGATCGGCAAATCTGGATTGATGCGGTGCGAATTACAGCCGGCATATCGATAGTTGTCCTGCATGCCACCGCCGACCCCACCGGCCAGCCGTGGGTTGCCTATAGTCAATCCGAGAGAGTGGGGCCAATGCTGTTGCGGGCCGTTGTTTATACCGCCCGCACAGAGCTTTTTCTGATAATCGCGCTTTTCCTTTTGCTTCTGGCCCATGAAAAAACACCACGAACCTATCGCCAGACACTGGCCGAGCAATCGCGCCGTTTACTGGTTCCCTTTGCATTCTGGACACTGTTTTACGCCTTTTACGGATTGATAAAGGCCAACGCATTTGGCTATTACGATTCGGTTGTGAATGACCTTCTGAACCCGGAAAAGTGGGTTGGTTACGCTATTTTAGGCAGTGTTAAGTACCACATGCATTTTATTCCGACCTTATTTGGTCTGGTGCTGTTTTATCCAATATACCGTCTGGCAATTCGCTATCCTTTGCTGGGGCTGGGGGTTTTTATATGTCTTATGCTCCGCCAACAGGTTGATGGTTATATTTACCAGAATCACTGGGGGACTGAGGCGCTGCCCTATCTGGTAAGAATCACCAAAATCATCACATATATTGGGTATGGCCTTGTCGCGGGGGCCGCACTTGGGCTGTGGAAGCGGGCAGGGGGCAAAGGTATGGGGGGCTGGTTCCCCCCGGTGTTGTTTGCAGGGCTTGTACTGTTTTTATTAAAGCTGATTGCCACCCAAAGGACCATTGAAACGGGCGTGTGGCCGTTTGACTATTTACCTGGGTACTGGGCCGATTTTTTGATGCCGGTGCTGTTGTTTCTGGGGGCCATGTCACTGGCGCACCGCAACTGGCCGTTGGTTTTGTCCCGTATAGCGCCCTATTCATTTGGCATTTACCTGTGCCACCCCATTTTTCTTGATCTTGCTGAAATCGGTATTCATGGCCGCGGCCTTTCACCGACGCTGCAGGTGTTGGTGAAAATTGGCGTGGTGCTGCCGGCAACCGGTGTTCTGGTCGTTGTACTGCGCCGTTCATCCCTGTTTGCATGGACGATCGGCCTTGGGCCATTGCCAGGCTACAGCAGGGCCATCCCTGCCAAGCCGGAGAAAGCATAAATGGTGTTTGAAATTGAAGCCCGCGGTGATTGCGTGGCCGTGATTAAGGTTTTTGGCCCATTGGTGCATACAGATTCCCTGGCGGCACTGGAGCGGATCATATTTCGCCTGCAGCAACAGGGAAAGCGCCTTGTCATTCTGGATTGCGCAAAAGTTTCACGGGTAAGTATAAGTGGCATAACCTCTCTGGTTGAAATGGTGTCCCGCCCCCATGCGATACCTGCGGCCCTGTGCAGCCTTTCAAACAGCATCATCCGGCGTCTGGTGGCCGGAAATCTTGAACATTCCATCCAGCACTTTGATGATGTGCAGCATGTCCTGAAAGCACCACAGTTTCGTGCCTGCCAGTTGGCGGACCTGCGGGTGCTGGTGCTGTGTGCAGGTAGGGGCGCGCGGCTGGCACCTTTGAGTGATGAAGTGCCAAAACCAATGCTGGACATGCTGGGAAAACCCGTGCTTGCGCGCATACTGGACCACCTTGAAAGCTTTGGCATAAGGGAAGTTTTTCTGAATCCCGGCCATCTTGGGCCGCAAATTCATAGTTATTTTGCAAAAAATTCCAGACCGTTTCAGTCTGTTTTTTATCTGAACGAAGGGAATTACTGGAATGGAATATGGAAGCCAGGCCCGCTTGGCTCCGCCTCTACCATCAGGAAGCTGCAAGCAGATCACAACGCGTTTAATTCCGACTTTCTGGTCGTTTGTGGTGATGCGCTTATCGACATAGATCTGGCCGATATGCTGGCCCAGCATCAAAGAACCGATGCAGATGTAACCATCGCCACACTTAGCGTTCCTTCCGATAAAACCCATAAATACGGGATGATAGATGTTGATGTGAATGGCCGTATTCTTAGGTTCAAAGAAAAGCCTGCCCGTGGAACCATAGATTCTACACTGGCAAATACCGGGATTTATATTTTTAACCCGCGTGTTTTGTCACTGATGCAGGAAATGCATGATCAGGATATTGGCGCCGACCTGTTGCCGCGCATTATGGATGCCGGCGGTGCAATGCATGCCTATAGCCAGGGCTTTTCCTGGACAGATATAGGATGCGCAAAAGACTATTTTGCGGCTGCCGTGTCGGTTTTGGGCGGCCATGTTCCCAATGCCACCCCCGAGGGGGTTTTGCGAAACCCGCTGCAATGGGTGGACAAGGACGCCATTATATCACGGCGGGCCAAAATATCTGGCCCATGCTATATTGGCCCCGGCGCAAAGATTTCAGCAGGGGCAAAAATAGAAGGCCCCGCAGTTATTGGGCGCGGGGCCATCATAAGTGGGCGCAGTATTGTGCGTAACAGCATGGTCATGCCCAACACCCATGTTCAGAAAGGGGCCATTATTGATGGTCAGATAACCCACCCGAATTGGTCGGTTGCCATTCAGTTTGCGGATGGAAGCCCCCAAAACATGGACCCTCTGGAATATGTTGGTGAGGCGCGCACAACAGCCCCGGACGCCGGGCGTGATCAAACACAGGCAGCAAAAGCACAATGAAGCCTTACTTCAGGGCATTTGATCATGTCCGCCCCCCCGCAACCACCTATATGTCCCCATTTCGGCACGGTCTTTGGCATGTGCTGGCGGGGCTGACTGCCGGGTTGGCCCTGTGGTATCTGCACTGGCGCTGGACGGCTTCGTTAAACCCGGACGCTATGGTTTTTTCAGTTAGTGTCGCCATTGCCGAGACTATGGCTTTCATCGGCACGGTTTTGTCTTTTCATGACATATGGCGTGAACAGGACACCCCCAAAGCCCCCCCGCCCGGTTGTCGGCGCGATGCCCACCTTGAAGATGATGGCAACATCACCGTGGACCTGTTTATAACCACCTTCGATGAAAGCACTGATATTGTCGGGCCATCTATTACTGATGCAAAGGCGCTGAAACTTCCTGCCGGTGTCAGCCTGAGTATTCATGTTCTTGATGACGGGGGCCGCGATTGCATGCGCGACCTGGCAAACCGGCAGCAGGTTAATTACCTGCGGCGGGAAAATAATATCGGGTACAAAGCCGGCAATCTTTGCAGCGCACTTATGCAGACCAGGGGTGACTTTGTTCTGATCTGCGATGCGGATACGCGTGTCTTCCCAGGGTTTCTTATGAATACTCTGGGGTATTTCCGGGATCCAAAAGTTGCATGGGTTCAAACCCCCCAGTGGTTTTATGATATCCCGCAAGGGCGGGACTGGATGGCGGTCTTAAGCCCGGTTCCCGGCGCCCTTCGCCCCTATCTGGTGCGAATTATGGGGTTTATCACCGGAGAACAGAAAATAGGGCGGGATCCGTTTCTTTCGGACCCGGTGATCTTTTTTGATATTATACAACGGCGCAGAAACCGGAATAATGCATCGTTTTGCTGTGGTGCGGGGTCAATACACCGCCGTGAGGCCGTGTTTTCAAATGCGCTGCATTATAAAGGCCAGCAAGTTCATAAAATAAAAAAGCGCATTGGCGAAAAATCTGTACTGCACATGGTTCAGCTTGAGCCTTACAAATTCCATGTTTCGGAAGACATCTATACATCCATTTTGATGCAGGCCCGCGGGTGGAAATCGGTATTTCACCCGGATATTGAGGCCCGGATGCTTTCGCCCATGACCATGCAGGCCTGGTCTACCCAGCGGTTGAAATATGCTGGCGGAACCTTTGATATCATGCTCAGGGCCAACCCGTTATTGATGGGGGGCATACCGGCGGCAACCAAACTGCACTATGGCGCAACATTCTGGTCATACCTTGCTGTGCTTTGGATGCCGGTTTTGTTGTTTGCGCCCGTGGTTTCCCTGTTTACGGCCCTGTCGCCGGTTAAGGCGTTCTCGCTTGAATTTTTTGTGCATTTATTGCCTGCATTGCTGGTGAACGAACTGGCCATGCATGTTGCCTGCAAGGGCTACAGTACCCATGCTGGCCGGGTGATGGCCATTGCGACCATCCCATTGCAAATCAAAGGGCTTTTCCAGGTTCTTCGCCAAAAAAAACTGGGGTTTCCGACCACCCCAAAAACGTTATTTGCAACGCAAAGAATGCGTTATGCGATACCGGCCATCATGGTGCTGTTGCTGTTTTTGGTTGCGGTGATTTGGGGGGTATTTTCAACAATGTTACACATCAAAGGCTATAGCAGTTCCCTTTTGGTTGTTAATTTATTCTGGATTTTCTGGGGCGGGCTTTCCTTTGTGAAAATCATCAGGATGAGTTTATGGACCCCCCCGGGCCCCCACATGAACAAACGAAAAAAACCACCAGCCGGAGGCCTGTTAAATGCCCAAAACGCATAATATTCCGACCTCCAGGTCACCGCTGTTTTTCATCGCCGGATTGCTTATCGCAATTGGTGCCGCAATTTATCTGGATGGTGCGGCCCGATTGGTTTCGGTTTCAGACACAGAGCGCATCAACCTTACCCAGCCATTATTGCTTGAGGTGCCCGGTGAACGCCCCCTGTCCAAGGCGGACCGGCAGGCGGCGCAAATTGCCTGGGCGTATTTCAAAGATAATACCAACCCTGAAACCGGCCTGGCCAACGCGGTCGCCGGCATTGCATCAAGCACCTTGTGGGATCAGGGTTCTTACCTGATGGCGCTTGTGTCTGCATACAGGCTGAAAATTCTTGATGAACAGGGCTTTGATGAAAGGGTATCCAGGCTTTTACAATCATTTTTATTGCTTGATCTGGTGGATGGTCAGTTGCCTAATAAGGTCTATAATACCCAATCCCTTGCAATGGTGAATTACGAAAATGGGATCGAAGAAAATGGTATAGGGTGGTCGGCGCTGGATGTTTCCAGAATGCTGTTGTCATTCCGGGTGCTGGAACGGCATGCGCCCCAGTACGGCGATAATATTCGAAGTGTTGTCAATAAATGGGACCTTGGTGCAATGGCCCACCGGGGGGACCTGATCGGTACAAACCGTGAAGGCGGCGTACTGGTATCACGTCAGGAAGGGCGGATCGGATATGAACAATACGGTGCCCGCGCCGCTGCCATGTGGGGAATGGATGTTGGCCTTGCCTTTTCCGCCCGCCGCATCATGGAATGGGAAACTGTTGAAGGCGTGGAAATCCCCATTGATTTGCGACAATCTGCGTCCTTTCAGGCAATTTCCCCCACGCTCAGTGAACCTTATATTCTTCAGGGGCTGGAATATGGGTTTGATAGTGAAAGCCGCATACTGGCCGAACATATATACTTGGCACAGGAAGCGCGCTTCAAGCGGACTGGCATTCCGACGATGGTTTCAGAAGATCACATCGACCAACCACCATATTTTTTGTATTCTTCGGTTTATAGTGATGGCGTTGAATGGGCCGTACTTGCCGAAAGCGGAGAGGCGCACCCCGACAAACGCACCCTTAGCCTAAAGGCAGTTTTCGCTTGGGATGCTATCTTTGATACGAAATACACATCGGACCTGATGGACTATATCGCCCCCCTCGGTTCAGCCACAGATGGCTGGCCCGCTGGAATATATGAAGACAGTCAGGAAACAAACAAAGTCTACACCCTGAATACGAATGCCGTCATACTTGAAGCAATACAGTTCCGCGCTTTTGGCCCGTTATGGTGAAATACGCTAACCGCTTCTTTTTCGCCAAATATCCCCGCGCGGAGCGTAATCGCCCGAAGGGCTTATAAAAATGCGCCGTCAGGCGCGCTATTGGGGCGTGTCGTCAGACTTCTTCGATGCGCAACGCTACTGGCTCCCCCGCCAAAACCCCGGTTGCGGCCATCGCGGCAATCGCTTCGCCCAGGGCCGGGCGGCTGGTTTTATGGGTGACAATCAATACCGGTGCGGTTGGGTCGCTGTGGCTGTACTGACGCATCCGATCAATAGAAATTCCGCTATCCCCCAGCACCGTTGCAATCTTGGCCAGTGCGCCGGGTTTGTCCTTTAGCTGCATGCGCAGGTAATAGGGGGCAGGCACGTTGGACCCTGCGGTTTTGGCCTGTGTCAGGCTGGCGGCGGGTTGCCCAAAGGTGGAAACCCGAATGCCGCGTGCAATATCCATCACGTCGGCCATCACGGCGCTGGCGGTTGGGCCTTCACCGGCACCGGCGCCGCGCAACACAATCTGCCCCACGGCGTCGCCGTTCAGAACCACCATATTTGTTGCGCCTTCCAACTGGCCCAATGGGCTGCTGGCGGGCACAAGGCAGGGCGACATGCGCTGTTCCAGCCCACGCCCTGACATCTGTGCAACCCCCAGCAATTTGATGCGATAGCCCATATCGGCCGCCTGTTCGATGTCTTCGATGGTGATCTTTTCGATGCCTTCCAGACGAACGGCGTCAAAATCAACCTTTGTGCCAAAGGCTATCGACGCCAGCAGTGACAGTTTGTGCCCCGCGTCAATCCCCCCGACATCCAGTGTCGGGTCGGCTTCCAGATAGCCAAGGCTGTCTGCCTCGGCGAAAACCGCATCATAGGTCAGGTTCTCGGCTTCCATTTTGGTCAGGATGAAATTGCAGGTGCCATTCATCACCCCCATGATCCGGGCGATCTCATTCGCGGCCAGCCCTTCGCTTAGGGCTTTGACAACCGGGATGCCCCCGGCAACGGCGGCCTCAAAGCGGATAACCAGATCGGCGGCCTCGGCGGCACTGGCCAGTTCGTTGCCATGCAGCGCCAGCATTGCCTTATTGGCCGTTACCACGTCTTTGCCCGCCGCAATCGCCGCCTGCGTGGCGGTTAGGGCCGGGCCGTCTGCGCCGCCCATCAATTCAACAAAAACATCAACATCGTCGCGCTGCGCCAGGGCAACCGGGTCGTCTTCCCAGGCATATCCGCCCAGACGCACGCCGCGGTCCTTGTCACGCGAGCGGGCAGAAACGGCAGAAATCACCACCGCGCGCCCGGTGCGGGCGGCCAGAAGGTCGGCGTGGCGCTGAACAATTTTCACGAGACCGGTTCCCACCGTGCCAAGCCCGGCAATTCCAAGACGTAGGGGTTTAGCCATCTGGTGGTACTCCGAATTAAACTGTTGTTGGGTCTCTACCCAGTTCTGGGCAGCGGGGCAATATGGCGTTGGGCCAACTATCGTAACCGGCGTTCATTATTGCGCAATGCCCGGTTCAGTTTCGTTAATGTGGCCCGGTCAATCACAGGCGCGCGCAAGGCGCGGGCGCGCCGTCGCAGGTGGTTTGCCTGTGCCTGTAACGGCCTGGCAACGGCGGCTGACATATTAGGATCAAACGAAACCCCGTCAAACAGCGTGTCCGTTGGAATGATTGTCGGGAAATCAGCGTTGCGCGCACCGGGTGAAATTGCCCGATCCAGATCAGGAAATTCCACACACGACATCAGCAGGCCGGTGGCGATAAGTAACAATAGCAATAAACGCGGCATGTCTTCCCCGGCAATGATGTGCCTTTCATATCGGCTGGGGGTGGGGGGGCGCAAGCAAAGGCTATGAAATGAACGTCCGTTCATATAAGCAGGATACATGGCACGAAAAACAGGTTCACATTCTGACATTACCGGCCCGCGGGTGCGCCGCGCTGCGTTACAGCTGTTTGCGCGCCATGGCTATGCGGCGGTGTCGATGCGCCAGATCGCAGCCGAGGTCGGGGTTCAGGCGGGGGCCTTGTATCTGTACACCCCGGACAAGCAAACCCTGCTGTTTGACTTGATGCGTGATCACCTGCAGGACCTGTTGGATGCCTATGGGGGCGAAACATCCGCCCAGACCCCGGTGGGGCAGTTGGAGGCATTTTGCAAATTTCACCTGCGTTATCATATTGATCGCCCGGATGAGGTTTTCATCGCCTATATGGAGCTGCGAAACCTTACCCCCGAAAATTTCGCCGTGATCGAAAAACTGCGCCATGCCTATGAGGACCAGTTGGAACAAATACTGGAGCGGGGGCATAAGTCCGGGGATTTTCGTGTGCCGGACAACAAATTGGCCACCATGGCGATCATTGCCATGTTGACAGGGGTGGATACCTGGTATCAGGAAGGCGGACGCCTGACCCGTGAACGGGTTGAACGCATATACTGGAACATGGTGCGGCGCGCAGTTGGTGCCTAGCCCGACCCGCAAGAGGATTGCATGCAAACCCCCGTTGCAACGATAAACCCGTCCCCCGCCCGCCGGGTTGTGTCCTTTGGGATCATCCTGTCACTGGGGCTGATCCTGCTTTATATCAGTTTCGCCACGCCCCCTGCATCACCCTTTTGGCGGATCTTTTTGCTGGGGTTGGGGCTTGGGGCTATTTTTCTGGCGGAAAAATTACGCCGGGCCAGTGCGTTGAATATTCAGATGACTGAGGACAGGATTATTGACAGCTCGGGGCGCGAGATTTGCAAAATTGCAGATGTCGTCGGGATTGACCGGGGGACTTTTGCCTTTAAGCCATCCAACGGATTTTTGATTAAAACGCGCGCCCCCCAGCCCCGTGTCTGGGCACCGGGGCTGTGGTGGCGCATGGGGCGCAGAATTGGCGTTGGTGGGATCACCCCGGCGGGTGAGGCAAAATTTATGGCGGAACTGATCGCCCTGCGAATTGCCGGGCGTAACGACCAGGCTTAATTCACAACTCCGCCATGAAAGTTGACCGATGCCAGGGGGCTTTTGGAAATCAGTCCTTCCAAGCGGTGGCTTAACCAATATTCTGCAAGGATGTTCAAATGAGCGATGTGATTCGCTTTGCACAAAAGGAATTTATGAATGCAGCCCGGAAATGAACCCAGCTTTCGTCAATCCGTTGACCTGATGTTTAACCGGGCGGTCGCCCTGATGGACTTGCCGCCAGGGCTGGAAGAAAAAATTCGGGTTTGTAACGCCACCTATAAGGTGCGTTTCGGGGTGCGCCTGCGTGGCCAGATCGAAACATTTGTTGGGTACCGTTCTGTGCATTCCGAACATATGGAACCGGTCAAGGGCGGCATTCGTTTTTCACTGGGGGTCAATCAGGATGAGGTCGAGGCCCTTGCCGCCCTGATGACCTATAAATGCGCACTGGTTGAGGCACCGTTTGGTGGCTCAAAGGGCGGGCTTTGTGTTGACCCGGGCCAATACGACGAACATGAGATGGAGCTGATCACCCGGCGCTTTGCCTATGAGCTGATCAAGCGCGACCTGATCAACCCCAGCCAGAACGTTCCGGCCCCCGATATGGGTACGGGCGAACGTGAAATGGCGTGGATTGCGGACCAATACGCGCGGATGAACACCACCGACATCAATGCGCGCGCCTGTGTCACCGGCAAACCACCCCATGCCGGCGGGATCGCGGGCCGGGTTGAGGCCACAGGTCGCGGCGTACAATACGCATTGCAGGAATATTTCCGCCACCCCGAAGACGTGGCCAAATCCGGGCTGAGCGGGTCGCTGGATGGTAAGCGGGTGATCGTACAGGGGCTTGGTAACGTGGGCTATCACGCCGCCAGCTTTTTGTCCGCTGAAGATGGCTGCAAAATCACCGCCATTATCGAACGTGACGGTGCATTGGTGGACGAAAGGGGGCTGGATGTGGAAGCAGTGCACCACTGGATCGCCAAGCATGGTGGTGTAACCGGCTATGCTGATGCAACCCACGTGGCAGACGGGGCCAAGGTGTTGGAAAATGACTGTGACATCCTGATCCCGGCCGCAATGGAAGGGGTGATCAACCTGACAAATGCCGCCAAAATCAAGGCGTCCCTGATTATTGAGGCCGCAAATGGCCCGGTGACAGCCGGGGCCGATGATGTCCTGCGTGAAAAGGGCGTGGTTATCATACCTGATATGTTTGCCAACGGTGGCGGTGTGACGGTGTCCTATTTCGAGTGGGTGAAAAACCTGAGCCACATCCGCTTTGGCCGGATGCAGCGCCGTCAGGAAGAAGCGCGCCACCAATTGGTGGTGGACGAGTTGGAACGCCTGTCCGCCAGCAGTGGCACCGGCTGGACCCTGTCGCCGGATTTCAAGGAAAAATACCTGCGTGGTGCGGACGAACTGGAACTGGTGCGTTCGGGGCTGGATGACACAATGCGCGCGGCTTATCAGTCGATGCGCGAAGTTTGGCACAGCCGTGATGACGTGGATGACCTGCGGGTGTCCGCCTATCTGGTTGCCATTGGGCGGGTTGCCGCCAGCTATAAAGCCAAAGGTCTTTGATTGTTTCTGTACCGGGGCCCTGATTTTGGCCCCGGTACGCAAGAAAACGCTTATTTATCCTTAATTTAAGGCATAGTTGGGCAGGTATCCGCTCAGACTTCACTCTGCGGCTGAGATGCTAAATTTGCGCCTTATTTCAGCCCTATTTCACCCAGAAATTAACCCTGTTCCCGGCCCTGCGTCTGTTTGCAGTTCTACGGGAGGATAATTGTTTAGGAGATCCTGGGATGTCCAGTTTGCTGCCACGCGGCCTGCGCCGCTTTTATAAGAAAGACGATGGGACCGCTACGGTTGAGGCCGTGTTGTGGTTGCCCATATTTTTTGCCCTTTTCGGATTGATGACAGATGCCGCAATGATCTTTAATGGTCATTCGCGTGTTTTGCGCATTGTTCAGGATGCCAATCGCAACCTGTCCGTTGGACGCCTTGAAACAACAGTTGAAACGGAAGACTGGGTCGTTGCACGGCTGGCACAGCTAAGCCCGAACGCAACAGTTTCTACGAACATCGTTGCCGGTGTTGCCACCACAACTGCGATGGTTCCCGCGACCGACCTTGAGGCTTTGGGTATGTTTGGCGCGCTGAATTCAATCACCCTGGCGGTGACATCCCAGCAATTCATCGAATTCTGATCCGAAAAGCGGAGCACAGCATGACACATGAAATAACACGCAAATTTGCGAAACAGGAAGACGGTGCGATCACCGCCCTTGGCCTGTTCATGACGATTTCTTCAATCGTGATTGGCGGTCTGGCCATTGACGTTGCCCATGCCATGATGGTGCGCACCCAGTTGCAGGTGGCCGGCGATGTTGCCGCCCACGCAGCACTGTACACGCGCGAATGGGAAACTGCCGATGTTGCCAAACAGGCGGCCCTTGATGTGGCAAACGTTAACCTGCCATCAGCCAAATACGGGTCACTTCTGACGGCGCAGGATATCAAATTTGGCTATTGGGACCCGGTTGATCAGGACTTTCAGCTTGATGCCAATTCCGATGATGGTGTTTTTGTTGACATTTCCCGGCTGGCCGCAAAAAACAACAGCGTTGGCACATATTTCCTGAAATTCGCGGGTATCGGCAGTTGGGATGTGCGCACGGGGTCCGTGTTTGAAACCTATATCCCGACCTGTTTCCGCGAAGGTTTTGTTGCGGATGATTTGGTGGATATGCAGTCCAACAATACCTTTACCGCAGGGTTTTGCATTCATTCCAACAGCCATGTTGAAATGAACAACGACAATGTATTTGAGGATAACACCGTTGTTTCCATGCCGGACAAGAACGATGTGATTACCCCCGGTGGTGATCTGTCGTCCAGCCCAGGTTTGGCGCCGGCGTTGCGCGATGGGGCGTATCAGCTTCGTATTCTGAACGATCTGCCTGATATTATTGCTGATCTGTATTCTGGTGGCGCAAAATATGCCCCGGATTACATCCATACATCGGCTGTGAACACTGTTTCCCTGAAAAACGTAAAACCTTCCAATCTGAGCAAGAACCAGATTAATAAGGTTTCCTGCGTTGGGGCGCAAAAGCTGCGTATGCTGGCCAATAACGTTTTTCGCGATGTGGTTATCGTGACCAACTGTCGGGTTGAACTGGGCGCGCTGGTTACTCTGGACAATGTGATAATTGCCACATCTAATCCCGGGTCGGATTCAATACACTCGGCGGCTGAATTGCAAATTGGGCGCAATGACAATTGCACACCAAATGGTGGTTCGCAGCTATTGTCACTGGGCAGCATGACATTCCCGGCGTTGCTGGATATTTATGGCAGTCAGTTGATTGCGAAAGGTGATATTTCGTTCACGGCCAACGCCTTGGGTATTCAGGGTGTATCAATGATTGCCGGTGGCGTGATTAGTGGCACCTCCAACATGATTATGGGCTTTTGTAATAACGCGGGCATGGAGCGTAACTTTGAGGTTGAGTATTTCCGCCTTGCGACCTGACGCCCCCCACCACCTAAGAAAATTCAGACAACGGGTCCTTTGCGACCCGTTGTTTGCGTTTAAGGTCGCAATTTGACGTTGAACTTCCTGACAGGACTTGATTTTGTGGCCATGGTTTGCGGGGGGATAGAATGCGGTACTCGGCCTTAAAAGTTTTCACACAAGGGTTAACAGGTAACAAAGGCTGGCGGCCTGTCTGGCGTAACCCCGACCCAAAACCAGAATATGATATTGTGATCATTGGTGGTGGCGGGCACGGCCTGTCCACGGCCTATTATCTGGCGAAAAAACATGGGCTGAAAAATATTGCGGTGCTGGAAAAGGGCTATATCGGCGGTGGCAATGTGGGGCGAAATACCACCATTGTGCGGGCCAATTATTTCCTGCCGGGCAATTCAGAATTTTACAGCCATTCGATGAAACTGTGGGAAGGTCTGTCGCAGGATCTGAATTTCAACGTCATGCTAAGTCAGCGTGGCGTGATCAGCCTGTTTCATTCCGACGGCCAGCGCGATGCCTTTGTGCGCCGTGGCAATGCGATGATCAATCAAGGCGATGATGCGGTTTTGTTGGACCGTGACGGTTTGCAAAAGATGTTGCCTTATCTTGATTACGATAATGGACGTTTTCCGATTTATGGCGGGTTGCTGCACCCGCGTGGGGCAACGGCGCGCCATGACGGGGTGGCATGGGGCTATGCGCGCGGGGCGGATCAGCGCGGCGTTGATCTGATCCAGAACTGCGAAGTTACGGGTATAGATATTGTTGGTGGTAAGGTAACCGGCGTGCAAACCACCCGCGGCGCGATCCGTGCCAAAAAGGTTGGTATCGTGGTGGCCGGGCGGTCCGGGCAGGTGGCCGAAATGGCCGGAATGCGCCTGCCAATTGAAAGCCATGTCTTGCAAGCCTTTGTAAGCGAAGGGTTAAAACCCGCCATCGACCATGTGATCAGCTTTGGCATGGGGCATTTCTATATCAGCCAGTCTGACAAGGGTGGGCTGGTGTTTGGGGGCGATCTGGATTTTTACGCGAGCTATGCCCAGCGCGGCAACCTGCCGCGAAAAGAACAGGTGATGGAGGCCGCCATGACCCTGATGCCGATGATCGGCAAGGCCAAGGTGCTGCGCAGTTGGGGTGGCATCATGGACATGACGCCGGATGGTTCGCCCATTATCGACAAAACCGGAACTGACGGGCTGTTTATTGATTGTGGCTGGTGTTACGGCGGCTTTAAGGCGGTTCCGGGGTCGGGGGACGCATTTGCCCACCTGATTGCCACTGGCCAGCCCCATGAAACGGCGCGGGGTTTTCGCCTTGATCGGTTCAGAACCGGGCAGGGGATAATGGACGAAGAAGGCACCGGCAGCCAACACAACCTGCATTAGGGGACAGGATTATGCGCATCACATGCCCCCATTGCGGGGAACGGGATTTACGGGAATTTACCTATCGCGGTGTCGCACTTGCGCTGGATCGTCCGGCGCCTGACGCGGGGGCGGCGGCGTGGGACGACTATGTTCATCTGCGCGACAACCCGGCGGGCATGACGCGTGATCTTTGGTATCACAGCGGCGGCTGCGGGGCCTGGTTGGTGGTCACGCGCGACACCATTAGCCATGACGTTATCAGTAGCGAGCTGGCCAGCACCGCCCGGAGGGCCACAAAATGAGGGTTGATGGCAAAGGCCTGATTGATCGCGATATCCCGGTTGAATTTAGCTTTGACGGGCAGAAATATGCTGGCTTTCAGGGGGACACTGTTGCCTCGGCCCTGTTGGCCAACGGGGTGCGCCTGATGGGGCGTTCGTTTAAATACCACCGTCCGCGCGGCGTGTTGTCGGCAGGTTCAGAGGAACCAAACGCCCTGATCACGGTTGGGCGCGGTGCTGCCCAAACCCCGAATGTGCGCGCCACGGTGCAGGAAATATACGGCGGGCTGTCGGTGCGCAGCCAGAACAGCTGGCCTTCTTTGCAGCGTGATGTTTTGGCGGTGAATGATCTGATGTCACCGTTCTTTTCGGCTGGGTTCTATTACAAAACCTTTATGTGGCCGCGCAGCTTTTGGGAAAAACTGTATGAACCGGTGATCCGGCGCGCGGCTGGTTTGGGGGCGCTGTCGGGGGAACATGACACGGCCAGTTATGATAAGGCCTATGGGTTTTGTGATCTGCTGATCATTGGTGCGGGGCCTGCCGGTCTGATGGCGGCCCTAAGTGCCGGGCGCGCCGGGGCGGATGTTTTGCTGGTGGATGAAAATGCCCTTCCCGGCGGTCGATTGCTGGGCGAGGATGAAACCGTTGCCGGCGTTTCGGGGCCAGTCTGGGCCGCGCAGGTGGTGGCAGAGCTGGGCGAAATGCCCAACGTGCGTATCATGACCCGCACCACGGTAACCGGCGCCTATGATCAGGGCACATACGGCGCGCTGGAACGCAGCGGGCTGCATATGGCCGATGGTGCGGGCGTGCCGGTTGAAACGTTTTGGCGGATCGTGGCCAAGCGGGCGTTGTTATGCGCCGGGGCGCTGGAACGCCCGATTGCCTTTGCTAACAATGACCGGCCCGGCATTATGACGGCCGGGGCCGTTCGCACCTATCTGAACCGCTGGGGCGTGGCGCCGGGGCGCAATGTGTCGGTGTTTTGCAACAATGACGATGCCCACCGCACCGCGCGCGATATGCAGGCTGCGGGTGTCAACATCTGCGCGCTGATTGACAGCCGTGCGGATGCAAATGTGCAGGGCGATTTCCCGACCTTCACCGGGGCCAGCGTGACCGATACCAAAGGTCGGCTGGGGTTGAGCGATATTTGCGTATCGAGCCAGGGTAAAACCCAATGGATAAAGGCGGATTGCCTTGCAATATCAGGGGGGTGGAACCCGTCGTTGCATCTGACATGCCACACCGGTGCGCGCCCGATCTGGAACGATACGATCGCCGCCTTTGTACCGGTTCCGGGGGCTGTGCCCGGTCTGGATGTGGCAGGCGCCGCGGCCGGGGTGTTCAGCACAAAAGGTGCCCTTAAATCGGGGGCTTATCGGGCAAAACTGATGTTGGATGACCTTGGGATTAAGGCAAAACCCAACCCGACCCCGAAATCTGATGATACGCCCTATGGCTTGACGCCACTTTGGGCGGTGCCGGGCAAGGGGCGCGCATGGCTTGATTTCCAAAATGATGTAACGGTGAAAGATGTGGAACTGGCGGCGCGGGAAAACTATGCCTCGGTTGAGCATATGAAGCGTTACACCACCCAAGGCATGGCCACCGATCAGGGCAAAAGTTCGAATGTTGGGGCGCTGGCGGTACTGGCGGACGCCACCGGGCGTTCAATTTCACAAACCGGAACAACGACCTTTCGACCGCCCTATAGCCCGGTGTCGATCGGTGCGATGGGGGCCGGGGCGCTTGGTAAAGGTTTTGCGCCGGAACGTTTCACCACGTCCCATATGGCCACGCTTGAAGACGGCGCCCCAATGATAGAGGCTGGCCTGTGGTATCGGCCATCTTTTTTCCCCAAACAGGGCGAAAAGACATGGCGTCAATCCTGTGACCGGGAAATCAACATGGTGCGCAGCGCGGTTGGGGTTTGTGATGTTTCCACCCTTGGTAAGATCGATATTCAGGGTAAGGACGCGGCGAAACTGCTTGATTTCGTTTATACAAACATGTTTTCAAGCCTTAAGATCGGGCGCGTGCGCTATGGGCTGATGCTGCGTGAAGACGGGTTTGTAATGGATGACGGCACCTGCGCACGGCTGGGGGACACCCATTTCGTGATGACGACCACCACTGCCGCCGCCGGTGAGGTGATGAAGCATCTGGAATTTGCCACCCAATGCCTGCACCCCGATTGGGATGTGCAGATGAATTCGGCCACCGAACACTGGGCACAGTTTGCCGTCGCCGGACCAAAGGCGCGTGATCTGGTGAATGCGGTTCTGGATACCCCGATTGATAACGAAACCTTTCCGTTTATGGCCTGTGGTTTGGTCGGGGTTAGCGGCGTGGCGGGGCGGTTGTTCAGAATTTCGTTTTCCGGCGAACACGCCTATGAAATTGCGGTGCCAGCCCGATATGGCGATAGCTTGTTTCGCCTGCTTTGTGCACAGGCTGGGGCCCTTGGCGGTGGCCCCTATGGGATGGAGGCATTGAATGTGCTGCGCATCGAAAAAGGCTTTATCACCCATGCGGAAATTGATGGTCGGGTAACCGCCTTTGACATCGGGATGGGGCGGATGGTGTCGGCCAAAAAGGATTGCATCGGCAAAACAATGGCCGCGCGCCCCGGTCTGGTTGGGGATGGGCGCGAACAACTGGTCGGGTTGCGCCCGGTGGGGACGGTTAAGCAGCTTTCTGCCGGGGCATTTTTATTTGAAAAAGGCGCTTCGGCCTCGCGTGAAAACGCCCAAGGGCATACGACATCCGTGGGGTTTTCACCGACGTTAGGGCATTTTATCGGACTTGGGTTTTTGAAGAATGGCCGTGCGCGACACGGAGAGCGGATCAGGATGGTGGATCACCTGCGCGATCTGGATGTGATCTGCGAAGTCGGCGATCCGGTGGTTTATGACCCAACAGGGGGACGCACACGTGGCTGATTTGATTGCAAAAACCCCATGTGAGGGCCTGTTGCCATTGTCCGTTGGCACCTGCACCTTAAGTGAAGTCCTGCCCGACGCCATTACATCGGTTTCCCCCCAGTCTGGCAAAACCCGCGCGGTATCAGATGCGCTGAAAAAGGCCCGCGGGCTGGGCTTTCCGTCGCCAAACCGGGCCACCGGAAGGGAAGGCGCGCGCTGCATCTGGTTTGCGCCGGATCAGGCGATGTTGGTGGGGCCAATACCCGACCCTATCAAAGGTGCCAGCCTGTGTGATCAATCCGACGGCTGGGCGATTATGCGTCTGAAGGGGGCGGGGTGCGTTGATGTGCTGGCCCGCCTGATCCCGGTTGATCTGCGCGCCAGTGTGTTCAAACGGGGCCACACTGCGCGCACCATGCTAAACCATATGCCCCTGTCGATCACCCGCACCGGGGCCAACAGTTTTGATCTGATGGTGTTTCGTTCAATGGCACGAACGGCGGTCCATGAAATTTCGGGGGCGATGAAACTGGCGGCGGCCCGCAAGGCACAGTAGGGCGATTTATTATGGATTGCGCCGCGCTGCGCGCGCCGCGGTGCCTCCGGCGGGGATATTTTAGAACAAAAGAAAACGCCCCGGTTTTTCCTTTTCAAATACTCGCGCCGCAGGCAAATCGCACGAAGTGCTTTATAAAATGCGCCGAAGGCGCGCATTTGCTAGACTCTGCGACCATCGGACACGATATTGCCGGGCATGAGTCTACCCCCCGGTTTCCTTGATGAGCTTCGAACGCGCTCCAGCCTTACCCATGTTGTGGGGCGTAAGGTTGTTTGGGATCAGCGAAAGTCAAATCAGGGTAAGGGCGACATGTGGGCGCCATGCCCATTTCATCAGGAAAAAACCGCCAGCTTTCATGTGGATGATCGGCAGGGGTTTTATTATTGTTTTGGCTGTCACGCCAAGGGGGATGCAATTTCCTTTGTGCGCGAAACGGAAAATGTCGGTTTTATGGAAGCAATTGAAATCCTCGCCCGCGAGGCCGGAATGGAAGTGCCCGCGCGCGACCCTGTGGCCCAGCAAAAGTCAAACCGGCGCGGCCAGCTGGCCGAAGTCATGGAAGCAGCTGTTCAGTATTTTCGGCTGCAACTTAAAACTGCCGGGGCAGGGGCGGCGCGCGATTATCTGGATACCCGTGGGCTAAGCCCGGATGCGCAGGCGCGCTGGGACATCGGGTTTGCCCCGGATAACCGTCAGGGACTGTGGGGCCACCTGAAGGACAAGGGAATTGAACCGGACCTGATTGTGGATGCAGGCTTGGCGGCGCGCCCCGATAGTGGTGGTGCGCCCTATGACCGTTTTCGCGACCGCATAATATTTCCGATCCGGGACGCGCGGGGGCGTTGTATTGCGCTGGGGGGGCGGGCGATGGCGGCTGATGCGCGCGCCAAATACCTGAATTCCCCCGAGACTGAACTGTTTGACAAGGGGCGATCACTTTACAACCAAGGCCCGGCGCGCGCGGCGTTGGGTAAGGGCCAGCCATTGGTGGTTGCCGAAGGCTATATGGATGTAATCGCCCTGTCCGAGGCCGGGTTTGGCGCTACGGTTGCCCCCCTTGGCACCGCGGTCACCGAAAGTCAGCTGGCGATGCTGTGGCGGATTAACCCGGAACCGATTATTGCGCTGGACGGGGATACCGCCGGGCTGCGGGCGGCAATGCGGTTGATTGATCTGGCGCTACCGCTGCTTGAGGCCGGTAATTCCCTGCGGTTTTGTATTATGCCCGACGGCCTGGACCCGGATGACCTGATCCGTGCGGGCGGGGCCGGGGCCATGCAAAAGCAATTGGATCAGGCGATCCCCATGGTGCAACTGCTGTGGCGGCGTGAAACCGAAGGTAAGGTATTTGATAGCCCCGAACGCAGGGCCGCCCTTGATAAAACCCTGCGCGCGGCCCTTACGAAAATCAAAGATACGTCCATTCGGGGCCATTATGGCGAAGCGGTCAAGGCCCTGCGTCAGGACCTGTTTCAGGCTGCGCGCCCTGTTCGCCAAAATCGTGGCCAGTGGAAGGGGGCGCGTTTTACACCCCCGGCCCAGCCCATGCCCGGAACCAAAAGTTCCTATCTGGCTGCCCCGCCGGGTGCGCGCACCCAGGACCGCCTGCGTGAGGCGGTAATATTGGCGACCCTGATCACCAACCCTGATATTTTGCCTGATTTTGAAGGCCCGCTTGAGGAACAGGAATTTCAACTGCCTGAACACCGGGACATTCAGGGGACTTTGTTGCGCCATATGGGCGTGCCACCGGCCGAATTGCGCGAACAATTAAGCGCGAACCTGCCCGATGGAGCCCTTGAAAAACTGTTTGCACTGAACCATGTGAAAATTGTTCCGGCAATCAAAACCCCCGGTAACAGTGAAATGGCCGCATTATGTGTGGAACAGGAACTGGCAAAACTAACCGCTGCCCGCGGGGCGGTCAGGGAAATTGCGGATGCAGAACAAGACCTTGGCAATGTTGCGGATGAGGGCCTGACATGGCGGCTGGCGCAGGCGGCAGAGGCAAGGAATAAGGCGATCCTTAGCCAGACTGAGGACAAGACAGAATACGAAATCGGGGACAACGGGGCCCAGATGAAGCGTGATGAACGCAGTGCATTTGGGCAACTACTGGACAAGATCGACTTTACCAAAGGGCGAAACCGGACGAATTGATCATTTGGTGAAGGAATCATTATTAGAAACAGGGTAAACGGGTGTCCGAATCAGTGATTCGCAGTTATTGATTCGAATTGACAGTACTGCGAATCACCTGCCCCAGAGGAGAGCCTGATGGCCGCCAAAGATACCGACGATCGCAAGCGCGATAGCCAGGATGAAGAAACGTCCCTGGATATGAGCCAGGCAGCCATCAAAAAGATGATCGCCGATGCGCGTGAACGGGGCTATATCACCTATGATCAGCTGAACACAGTTCTGCCCCCGGAACAGGTATCTTCCGAGCAAATTGAAGACGTTATGTCGATGCTGTCCGAAATGGGTATCAACATTATCGAAGACGAAGAGGCCGAAGAAGAGGCCAAGGGATCAACCGAAGTTGTTGCGGCCTCTGGCTCGCGTGAACTTGCGGTTTCAGGGGCTGAGGCCGAGAAACTTGACCGTACCGATGACCCGGTTCGCATGTACCTGCGCGAAATGGGCTCGGTTGAGCTGTTAAGCCGCGAAGGCGAAATTGCGATCGCCAAGCGGATTGAGGCCGGGCGTAAGACAATGATCGCCGGCCTGTGTGAAAGCCCGCTGACCTTTCAGGCGATCACAATCTGGCGCGACGAATTGTTGTCAGAAGACATTTTGCTGCGCGATGTGATCGACCTTGAAGCCACCTTTGGCAGCGGCATGGATGATGAAGAAGAACAGGAACCAGTGGTCGCACCCGTTGCCCCGGCTGTTCCCGGTGCCCCGGCCCCAGTCTCCGCGCAAAAGGATCAGGCACAGCCCGAACTGGACGCAGACGGTAACCCGATTGCAACAGATGACGACGATGATGATGAAGACGAACAGGCCAACATGTCACTGGCCGCGATGGAGGCGGTGCTAAAGCCCCGGGTTCTGGAAACCCTGGACCTGATCGCGCGTGACTATGTCAAACTGTCGGACATGCAGGACCTGCGGATGTCGGCCCGGCTGAACGAAGATGGTACGTTTAGCGCAAAAGCAGAAAAGAAATACCAAAAACTGCGCGCCGAAATCGTTGTATTGGTGAATGAACTGCACCTGCATAACAACCGGATTGAAGCCCTGATTGACCAACTTTACGGCATTAACCGTCGGATTATGGTGATCGATGGCTCAATGGTGAAGCTGGCCGATCAGGCCCGCATTAACCGGCGCGAATTTGTAGAGGCCTATCGTGGCTATGAACTTGACCCGACCTGGCTGGACCAGATGGGTGAAAAAACCGGCCGCGCGTGGACTGCGTTTATTGAACGCTTTACCGATAAGATCGTTGATCTGCGCGGCGAAATGGCCCAGGTGGGGCAATATGTCGGCGTTGATATTTCAGAATTCCGCCGCATCGTTCAACAGGTTCAAAAGGGCGAAAAAGAAGCCCGTGGCGCGAAAAAGGAAATGGTCGAAGCCAATCTGCGTCTGGTGATTTCGATTGCCAAAAAGTACACCAACCGCGGCCTGCAATTCCTTGATCTTATTCAGGAAGGTAACATTGGCCTGATGAAGGCGGTGGATAAATTTGAATATCGCCGGGGTTATAAATTTTCGACCTACGCCACATGGTGGATCCGTCAGGCGATTACCCGCAGCATCGCCGATCAGGCCCGCACCATCCGTATTCCGGTGCATATGATCGAAACCATCAATAAACTGGTGCGCACAGGCCGCCAGATGCTGCATGAAATTGGCCGTGAACCCACACCGGAAGAATTAGCAGCCAAGCTGCAAATGCCGCTGGAAAAAGTGCGCAAGGTGATGAAAATTGCCAAGGAACCGATTTCACTGGAAACCCCGATTGGTGACGAAGAAGACAGCCAACTTGGTGATTTCATTGAAGATAAAAATGCCGTTCTGCCGCTGGACAGCGCCATTCAGGAAAACCTGAAGGAAACCACGACACGGGTACTGGCGTCCCTGACGCCGCGTGAAGAACGGGTTTTACGGATGCGTTTTGGCATCGGCATGAACACCGATCACACGCTGGAAGAGGTCGGCCAACAGTTTAGCGTGACACGCGAACGGATCCGCCAGATTGAGGCCAAGGCGCTGCGCAAGTTGAAGCACCCAAGCAGGTCGCGCAAGTTAAGGTCGTTCCTGGATCAGTAGGTCTTGATTCACGCATAGGTAATTCCCACTTCTCCTTGTATTAAACAACAAGGATATTTTGATGAGTTTTACTTACCGAGAGACGCAAATTGTAAAGGGAATGCTTGGGCGAGGGGATAAGCAACACGACATCGCCTCGTATTTTGGCGTTAATGGTGGGCGTATTGGAGAGGTCTCGACTGGCCATTGTGATTACCCTCAGGCGCAGGCGCTAGAAGAAGATAAGCTACCTCCCCCAGGTCCTTATGTAGGGGCAAAAACTGTTTTTGAGATTAAGGAAGCAATTTTAGAAACTGCTGAAATTATCAGCGAAGCGGGAAGTGGAACTGACGAATCTATCGTTGCAGTTGAGACTTTAGAAAGCCTGATAAAGAAACTTGATTGATATTCTTTATGTGGCTAGCCCGCCATATGCCCCCTTTGAAACGCAAATAAACCCACCTAATTTCACAACTCTTGACCACCGTCAAAGTCATGGATGCGCCGGGCTGTTAACAATACCCTATGAGCCGAATCCACCACTCCACACAGCCTGAAGGCCGTGCAAAATTATTGCATGGCTTTCAGGCACCTTTTCCGCGATTTTTACTGCAACCGATCTTGCGCCGGATCGTGCGAAAGATTGCCGCCCAAAATCCCGATATGTTCAACCGGCTTGGCCCCTATCGGCAGGCAAATTTTGTGATTGATCCGACCAATTTGCCATTTGCACTGTTGTTGCGCCCGGATCCGGATGATTTGTTGTTGGTGGCGTGCAACCGGCGCAATCTGCCGGATCATCAGGCGTGTATTTCCGGGAAATTCCTGAACCTTTTACAATTGGTTGACTGTGATCTTGATGGTGACGCGCTGTTCTTTTCGCGGGATCTGGAAATTACCGGTAACACCGAGGCCGTCGTTTGCTTGCGAAATGCGCTGGATGATGTGGATGGTTCAATCGCCGAAAGTGTCGCCGACATGTTTGGCCCCGCCGGGCGCGGGGTTCTGGGGGTAATGCGCCGGGCCGGTCAAAAGAATGAGCAATAACAATGAATAACACCACCAACACCGCCGAACTTATCTGCCCTGCTGGTACACCTGCGGCCCTGCGCACGGCGGTGGATGCCGGGGCTGATGCGGTTTACTGCGGCTTTCAAAACGCCACCAATGCGCGCAATTTTCCGGGGCTGAACTTTACCCCGCAAGAGATGGAAAAATCAGTTGCCTACGCCCATGAAAAGGGCGCCAAGGTGTTATTGGCGGTGAACACATTTCCGCCCGCCGGAAAATTTGACCTTTGGAAACAGGCGGTCACGGCCGGGGCCAAAATGGGGGTGGATGCCTTTATTGTGGCCGATGTCGGGGTGGCCGATTACGTGGCGCGCACCCACCCGGACAAGCGGCTGCACCTGTCGGTTCAGGCGGCGGCGTCATCCCCCGAGGCCATTCGATATTACGCCCGTGAATTTGGTGTCAAACGGGTGGTATTGCCGCGCATTCTGACGATCCCGGAAATTCGTGATATTTCGGGCCAGATACCCTGCGAAATTGAAACCTTCATTTTTGGCAACCACGGTCTGATGGTGGAAGGGCGCTGTAGCCTGACCAATTATATCACCGGACTGTCCACAAATATGGACGGCGTGTGTTCGCCTGCGGCGGATGTTGAATATATCCGTGATGATGCTGGCAACATGACCACGCGCCTTGGGGACTATACGATTGATTGTTATTCCTGTGATGAAACAGCGGGTTACCCGACTATTTGCAAAGGCCGTTACCGTGCACCGCACCGGGACGATGGTTATTATGCCTTTGAAGAACCGATTAGTTTGAACCTGTCACGCATGCTGCCCGATCTAATGGGGGCAGGGGTCAACGCCTTCAAGATTGAGGGGCGACAGCGTTCGCGCGCCTATGTGCGTCGGGTTGTTTCGGCCTTTCGCAAGGCGGTGGACGACATTCGCGCCGGCGGCGAGCCGGAATTTGCCGACCTTCACGCCCTGACAGAGGGTCAAAAACAGACCGAAGGCGCATTCAAAAGCAAAACCTGGCGATAAGAGGTGACCATGAAACTGACCCTTGGCCCGATCCCGTTCCATTGGAGCAATGAAACCAAGCTGGATTTTTACGCGCGTATTGCCGACGAATCCTCGGTTGATACCGTCTATCTGGGCGAAGTGATCTGTTCAAAACGCGCACCATTTTTTGAACCCCGCTTGGAAGAAGTCGCAGAACGCCTTGAACATGCTGGAAAAACCGTTGTGTTTTCATCCCTTACCGAGGTGATGTTGAAACGGGAACGTCAGGCCACAGAGGGCCTGTTTGATATTGAAGGGCGCGAGATTGAAATTAACAATTCCTCGGGTCTGTTCAATATTGACGGTCGCGCGCATCGGATCGGCCCGATGATGAATGTCTATAACGAAGCAACGATGGCCTATCTGGCCCGTGGTGGCGCGACCCATTTTGCCCTGCCGGTTGAATTGCCGGGCACATCGGTTTCCCTGCTGGCGGACGTGGCAAAAGATATAGGTGCCGGGGTCGAAATACAGGTGTTCGGCCGTGCGTCCGTGGCCGTGTCTGCGCGCTGTTATCATGCGCGCGCACATGGGCGGATTAAGGACAACTGTCAGTTTATCTGCGAAGACGACCCGGATGGAATGGCGCTGAAGACGCTTGATAATCAGGACTTCCTGACGATCAACGGCATTCAAACTATGTCCCACAGCTATGTTAACCTGCTGGGGGAATTGGGTGAAATGGACGCCATGGGTGTGACCCACTGCCGCCTTAGCCCGCATTCACAGGACATGGTGGCGGTATCGAAGGTTTTCAGGGACGTGATGGATGGTAAATCTGAACCGGGCAAAGGGCAGGAATGCCTGAATGCTCTGGACATCCCGGCACCATTTTCCAACGGGTTCTGGCACGGAAAATCGGGCCATTTGTTCGTGACGCCTGATGCCCAAAGTGCCGCCTGATTAGGCGCGCATTTCGGCCTGTTATGTGCTAGGCTTACCCCCATGCACACTACATTCACCATTCCCACATCCGGCCCCGGCCTGTATGAATTCACCCATCAGGTTAATGACTGGATGCACCCAAAACCCGACGGTTTACTAACGCTTTTTGTGCAACATACATCTGCATCATTGCTAATCCAGGAAAACGCTGACCCCGAGGTGCAGGCCGACTTGCAGGCCTTTTTCCACCGCTTGGTACCGCCCACAACTGACCCCGAAATGGCCTATATCACCCACACATACGAAGGCCCGGACGACATGCCAGCCCATATCAAGGCGGCAATGCTTCCGGTTAGCTTGCACATTCCTGTCATTTCCGGGCGAATTTCGCTGGGAACATGGCAGGGAATATACCTTTTCGAACATCGAAACCAATCCCATAGCCGAAAAGTCGTTGCCCATCTGCAATAACTGCATGTTGGGGTGGCAATTCACCCCTACCCAAGTGTTCGCGTACTCCCTATAGTCCCTGTGGATAAGTGGGGAAAAACACCCAGAGGCAGAAAAATAGGGGATCGGCCATGCGCTGTCCGTTTTGTGGAAATCAGGATACTCAGGTAAAAGACAGCCGTCCGGCTGAAGATCACGTCGCCATTCGGCGGCGTCGGTTTTGCACAGGATGCTCGGGCCGCTTTACCACCTATGAACGTGTGCAGTTGCGCGATCTGGTGGTGATTAAATCCAATGGCCGGCGCGAAGAATTTGATCGTGATAAACTGGAACGCTCAATCCGTATCGCGCTGCAAAAACGCCCGGTGGATCATGACCGTATGGACCAGATGATTTCTGGCGTTGTGCGCCGTCTGGAAAGCACAGGCGACACCGATATCGGTTCAAAACTAATCGGTGAGATTGTGATGGAATCACTGGCCCGGATCGACACCGTGGCCTATGTGCGATTTGCCAGCGTTTACAAAAACTTTCAGGCCGCCGACGATTTTGATAAATTCGTGTCAGAGTTACGCCCGCCAGATCACCCAGACGATTGACGCAGGCCGATACACAAACCGACATTCGCCATATGCGCCACGCCCTTGGGCTTGGTGCGCGTGGCCTTGGACGCACTTGGCCCAACCCGGCCGTTGGCTGTGTTATTGTCAACGCGGGCCACATTGTCGGGCGCGGCTGGACCCAGCCGGGCGGTGCGCCCCACGCTGAAACCATGGCGCTGGCACAGGCGGGCACGCGCGCACAGGGCGCAACCGCCTACGTCACACTGGAACCCTGCGCGCATCACGGCAAAACCCCACCCTGTGCTGATGCGCTGATCAGTGCCGGTATTTCGCGGGTTGTCTATGCGCTGGGTGATCCGAACCCGGATGTAAACGGTAAAGGGGCCGCGCGCCTGATCGCCGCCGGGGTGGATGTGACCAGCGGTGTGCTGAAGGCTGACGCGCTCAACACCCACCGTGGCTTTGTGTCGCGCATTGCCACGGGTCGCCCGATGGTCACCCTGAAATTCGCGGCCAGCATTGACGGGCGGATTGCCACCGCAACCGGCCAAAGCCAATGGATCACCGGCCCGGATGCACGACGCATGGTACACACCCTGCGTGCGCACCATGACGCGGTAATGGTCGGGGCAGGCACCGCGCGCGCGGACGACCCAATGCTGAATATTCGCGACATTGGCACGTCGCATCAACCCACCCGGATCATCTGGTCGCGCCAGCTTGACCTGCCGCTTCAGGGAAAACTGGCGCAAACCGCCAAAGATATCCCGCTTTGGATCATCCACGCCGAAGGGGCGGACCCCCACCTTTGCGAAGCTTGGCAAGGGCTGGGCGCACGGCTGTTCGCCTGCCCAACCGGCCCCGACCGCCAGATCAACCCGGTTGCTGCACTGGGTGCATTGGGGCAGGCGGGCCTGACCCGGATATTTTGCGAAGGCGGCGGCGGGCTGGCCGCGTCATTATTGTCGGCCGGACTGGTGGATGAAATTATCGCCTTCACCGCCGGTATGGTAATTGGTGGTGACGGTACTGCGATGCTGGCGCCCTTTGGGCTGATGCGTCTGGAAAATGCCCCGCGTTTTCAACTGGTTGAAACCCGCGCCATTGGCGCAGACACCATGTCACGCTGGCAAGTATCCACCTGACCCATCATCTTTCACTAAATATCCCCGCCGGAGGCATCACCCCTTACCCCCGTCGCCGGCCCCCGCCAACAATACCCTGCAGTTTCGCCAATACCCGGTTCCAACGCCCGGCAGGCGGAATTCCCCCATTGGTCAGCCGCTCTAACACCAGTTCAACCGAACAGGGCCGCCCGCTGATGGGGTCAACATATCGCGGATAATCAATCAGACAGGCATGCACAAATGCCGCCAGTTCGGGGCGCGCAACCCGCCGCTTTGGTACATCGCCCAAATCGCGGGTCAGCCCCCAGCCCGCATAAAACGGTGCCCCGACACAGGTTACGGGAACGCCCCGGATCAGGGCTTCGAACCCCAGCAGGGATGTCATGGTCCAGACCTCATTCACCTGCGCCAACAGGGCGGCAGGATCGGCGTTGTTCACCACCAGATCGGCGTATTTCAGGGCGTCCTGTTCGGTTAATTTGCCCTCGCGCAACCCGGCTTCAACATCCGGGTGGGGTTTGTAAATAATCACTGCCGCCGGGTTATCGGCGCGCGTGCGGGCCAGTAAATCAATGTTGCAGGAAATATCACCACAGCCTTTCAGGATCGATGCATCATCTTCCACCTGACCGGGCACCAGTATTTTTTTGCCATCCGGCAGGTCGGGCAGGGGGGCGGGATCAAGATTGTATTTGGAAATCCCTGCCCGGCTGATTTGCCGCATCAATTTTTCTGCCCGCAACAGCGCCCCGGTGTCCAGATTAACCGAGGCCGTGATCAGGCGCTCCAGCCTGCTTTCGCGGTTTGGGTCATAGTAAATCCCCAGATCATCGGCGACCAACGACAGGGGCGCGACCAATCCGGCGCCCAACCCGCGTGAGCGGATGAAACCATCTTCAACCCGAATAACCGGCACATCGCCCGTATCCCCCAGCCCATCTGCATGGCTGGCCCAGACCAACAGATTTCTGCCCCCGGTGCGGGCCGATAACAGGGCCTTTTCTGGTGAACTGACGTATCTAACCCTTTGGGATTGGCCGAAGAACCTGTTCAGGTGGGGCCGCTTCCAACGGCGCATCCCAAGGGCCGTATACCCCGCCCGATCTTCCCGCCAAGCACGCACTTTGGCCTCAAGGGCGCTGATTGCATCCTCAAGCGGACAAATCTGGTCACGGGTCGGATCATACCATGTGGGATAAAGGATCATCGAACCGGCAAACAACTGTGCGCGGGTCAGTTTGCGTTCACGCCGTGCCACCGGGTTTTCGTCAAGGGTCAGGCCCCAGCCGCTGTAAAATGGCTGGCCAAAGACCCGTGGTTTGTGGCCCGCAAAAATGGCTTCGAACCCCAGTTGTGACGATACCGTATAAACGGCGGTGGCCCCTTCCATCAGGGCCCAGGGGCTAACCGGGTCGGCCAGATATGTGACGCGATCGGTTTCGTCATTAACGCTAAAATGCCCGTCACGATGCCCGGCGGCGGTTTCCGGGTGACCCTTTATCACGATGCGGTTTCCGGGGTGCTCAGTCAGTGCAAACACCAGCATTTCGGCAAATGTAGCGGCGTTTGCACCCCCATGTTCAATGGATGCATCACCGCGGGACTGATCAATCACCAGAACATAGGGGGCTTTAGGTAATTCATGTTCGGGATCAAAAGCGTTATATTTTGATAAATGCGCCCGCCTGATGCGCGCCAATGCATCGCGCCCCCGGTTCAGAACTGCCGCATCATCCAGCGCTGCTGTGGCCAGCAGGGTTTCCAGATCACTGGGGGCAGAGCTGTCAAAATGCACGCCGGTTTTGTCAATGTTCAGCCCAATCGGGGCCTCGCCATCCCGCCCGGGGTGGACCGATCGTAAAAAGCTGTCTTCGACCCGCAAGATATGGGCATCTGTGGCGCTGGCGACGGCTTCACCCCGTGGTGATGTCGGGCTTTTGCCCCAGACGCCAACCCAATCCTTAGCACCCGGTTTGCCAAGGGAAATGTTCCAGCCGGATAATTCAAGTATTCGGCGCACCCGGCCCTGGGTTAGAAACCCACCGTTAAAAACGAACAACCGCCGGGGGCTTTCACCACCGGCGGCGTTATCCATTGGCCCGTAAGACATGGCTATGGAACAAGGCTGGCTAGGTTATTGATCGTGGACGCCGTGTTCAGTGTGCCGGTTACCGCGTTCAGTGTTTTGGACCACTGCACAAACGGGGCCTCTGTCACATAAACAGTGTCGCCATCACGGATCACAAAATCACGCGCTGTGAAAACGCCGTTTGGCTCGGTCAGGTTCAACACATAGATCATCCGCTGTGCGCCAATCAGGTCATCGCGCCCAAGAACCTGTTTTGCAATCTCTTCGGGTTCATTTCTGAACACGAAAACCCCGGTGGGGTCGGCCGTAGACGTGTTTAACCCGCCGACCTGCGCAATTGCTTCAATTGCAGACAGGGCCTGGGCTTTAAACGTCACCCGGCTTTGTGATCCTGTTGCCCCAAGGGCGGTAAAGGCGCGGCTGTCTTCTTCCACCAAAATCCGGTCACCAGCACGCAGGGCAATGTCATATTCTGCCTTTTTATACAGGTCCTGAAACCAGATCTTACCCTTTTCTTTTCCCCTGAAAACAGTGATTTGTGCGATTTCGGGTTCAATTGAAACACCCCCCGCGCGTGCCAGCATTGCTGTCAGGGTGCGGGTGGGGCGTTCTATCGGGTAAACCCCCTGTCCCCCGACCGAACCAGTGATCGACACGGTGGCCCCGTCACCTGCCAGACGACGAACCACAACCTGTGGATCAGGGGTCTGCTGGTTTAGTTTTTCGGTAATGATGCGCCGGATTGCTTCTGGTGTGTTACCGGCGGCGTGAATACGCCCGGCGTAGGGCACAAAAATAAACCCGGCCCCGTCAACCTGAACTTCTTCCAGTGACGTTGCGCTGCCGCCTTGACCGGACAACAACCCGTTTTCAACGTTTTCCCAGATTGTCAGCCCCAGTGTATCACCGGGGTTGATGGTGTCTGACCCAATGCGCCCTGCACGAATGAAGGCCGGTGAAAATCCGAAATCGGGCACAATGGCCGTGGTGCGGGTAACATGATCGTTTACCTCAACCACAAAGGCGTCGCCCTTTCTTTGGGCTGAGCCGGAAAATATTTCCTGTTTGTTGGGGCCTGATCTTGGCAGACCACAGGCGGCAACGCCCATTGCCAGCATCAACAGCACTGCCAACCGCGGCTTTCGCGATGTAAAAATTGTCACTGCGCGGGTCTCCTCGACCTGAAACTTTGCCTTCAACACGTCTTTATTATTTTGCCCCAGCTTATCCGCGCCCGTGCCCCAAGGCCAGCAAAGGTTAGCCTTTGACCTGTTTTAGCAGGTGCAACTGTTGCCGCGCTGCCGCTGTTTTTCCTTGCAAAACATCATATGGGTCACCGTCACGCAGCATCATATCCACCACTTTTCGCAGCAATTGGCGCCGGGACCGGGCCGCATAAAACCCACCACTTACCTGGGATGTTTCCAGTAGGAACCGGCGAAAGTCGCGGTACTTTTCCACATCGGGGTATGCCGGATCAGCAAAGAAATCGGCCAGCCCCTGATCTGATACAAATTCAGGTTTGGCATAGACCGCCGCCCCAAATATTTTGAGCGGCAATCCCCGCCACAGGGCCTGTTGGGCGGCGGTTGAATTTACGGTCACAGCGCTGCGTGCCTGTGCCAACAGGCGGGCCAGCTTGCCACCGCGAATGTAATGCACCCGGTCCCTGATCTGGTGTTGGGCGGCCAGTCGGGCAATGTCGCGCTGAACCGGGGCGCGGCCATCTTCCAAAGGGTGGGCCTTGAACACCAGGTGGTTATGGGACGGTGCACCGCGGGCAAATTCACCAATCACCAATTCCAGAAATTCCCCCATTGTGGTAAAGGGTGAATGGGCCTGAAAACTGGCGTCATGTTCCAGTTGCAACAGCACCAGATTATAGGGATACCCGCCCCGTTTCAGGTGGGCGGTGGCCCGTACCCGCAGGGCCCAGTGCAGCGGCATCAGGGTTAAGCGGTTAAGATGTAAGCGAAATTCACGGCCAAGTGAAATTGCCCTGTGCGACCTGAAATTGCGATAGCGCCGGTTTCTGAACAACACGAACCAATGGTAAAGCGCGCCGTAAAATACATGTTCACGCATGTCGCCCCAGTGGTCCGGTGCCTCTGGTAATTGCGCCGCATCACGGGACAACAACCCCTGCATTTCGGTCACATCCATGTCCATCAGGCGCGAATTTCCGTTTGATCCACCGCGCTCATAACTCACCCAATAGGGGCGCAAATAGCCTTCTTCGAAGACATGCACACACAGCCCCAGACGGCGTGCCAGTTCCACGGCGTGGGCATGAACCGGCCGGGTGTCACCGTATAAAACGATATCGCTGATCTTACGCTCGCCGATCAGGTGCTCCAGCCATGTGGGCCATTGTGACAGTGGCCCTCGAAACGCCAGATAACTGCCCCGATCTCGCCAGAACGCACGATCCCCAGCGTTAAATCCAACCCGCGTTACACCGGCCCCGGTGGCACACAGCATTTTGCCCAGCTGGTGAAAAAACGGCCCGTGCGGTCCCTGAAGAAACAGGAAATTCCGCCCGACCCCTGCTGCATTTCCCATTGTTTGACTTTCCTGAACCGCGATGATGTCTGCAACATCGTTAAAATTTCATCAATTGACCAGAAACTTTACCCCGCCCCGCTGCAAACCTGCCAATTCGTCGCCTTGCCAGCCACCAGATCAAACGATAGGCCATAATCAACAAAGGGGACCAAAGATGTTTACAGGTATTATTTCTGATGTTGGCACGGTTCTGGCCGTAAAACAGCATGGTGATCTGCACGCACGTATCGGCACGAACTATGACATTTCGGGCATCCAGATCGGGGCATCGATCGCCTGTAACGGGGTCTGCCTGACGGTGGTGGCACTGGGGACTGATCCGCAGGGCTGGTTTGATGTGGAAATCTCGGCTGAAACTGTGTCCAAAACCAACATCGGCCAGAATGACTGGTCACAGGACCAGCGCATCAATCTGGAACGCCCGTTAAAGGTTGGTGACGAACTGGGCGGGCATATCGTGTCGGGCCATGTGGACGGCGTTGCGCTGGTGAAATCGGTGACTGACGAAGGCGACAGCACCCGGATTGTGCTGGGCGCACCGGCTGATCTGGCCCGCTTTATTGCGCCCAAAGGCTCGGTTGCCCTGAACGGTACATCCCTGACGGTGAACGAAGTTTGCGGCGTTGATTTTGGTATCAACCTGATTACCCACACCAAACAGGTCACAACCTGGGGGGATGTGCGTGTTGGTGATGCGGTGAACCTGGAAATTGACACCCTTGCGCGCTATGTGGCCCGCCTGAATGAATTTCCGGCCTAGCCCCCAAATCCGTGCCGGTTTCTTTTTCGTTTAAATATCCGCGCCGCAGGCTTGCCCCCGGCGGGGGCAATTCCCACTTAATGGTTTCGTACAATTGCGACACGACCCCGCGCCCTTGTGTTGTCTGGCGCTTGGCGATCGTTTCAGTTATCTGGCAGCAAACACAGCTAAGGTGAGTCCCCCCCATGAACACCAATAACCCCGTATCCCCGAACCAGGATATCCTTGATGCGGTTTCCCCGATCGAAGATATCATCGAAGACGCGCGCAACGGGCGCATGTTCATCCTTGTGGATCACGAAGATCGAGAAAACGAAGGCGATCTGGTTATTCCCGCCCAGATGGCCACACCTGAAGCTGTGAATTTCATGGCCACCTACGGGCGCGGCCTGATCTGCCTGACCCTGACCAGTGAACGCATTGATGCCCTGGGCCTGCCACTGATGGCGTCCTATAATTCGTCACGCCATGAAACCGCCTTTACCATTTCAATTGAGGCCCGAGAGGGCGTCACAACGGGTATCTCTGCCCATGACCGCGCCCTGACGGTGGCCGCCGCAATTGACGAAAACAATGGCCCCCAGGACATCGCCACACCGGGCCATGTGTTTCCGCTGCGCGCGCGTGACGGGGGTGTGCTGGTGCGCGCTGGTCATACAGAGGCCGCCGTTGACATCAGCCGCCTTGCCGGGCTGAACCCATCAGGCGTGATCTGTGAGATCATGAATGACGACGGTACCATGGCCCGCCTGCCGGATCTTGTGGGCTTTGCACAGCATCATAAGCTGAACATCGGTACGATTTCTGATCTGATCCGCTATCGTCGTCGCAATGACCACCTTGTGCGCGAAACATCCCAAAGCATCGTCAGCTCGGCCTTTGGCGGCGACTGGCAGATGCGGATATTTGTTGATGAAACCCATGGGGACGAACATGTGGTTCTGTCCAAGGGGGACATTTCCACCGATGAACCTGTGCTGGTGCGGGTCCATTCCCTGAACCCGGTGGAAGACGTGCTGGGCATCGGACGCACCAGCAGTGATCTGGAAAATGCCATGCAGGTGATCGCAAAGGCCGGGCGCGGCGTGATTGTGATGATGCGCGACACCGGCATGAAGCTGGTGCGCGGTGATGAACAATCCCCGCAAACCCTGCGCCAATACGGGCTGGGGGCGCAAATTCTGGCGGCCCTGAACCTTTCGGCCCTGACATTGCTGACCAATTCGCCTATTCCTAACGTGATCGGTCTGGACGCTTATGGTTTATCCATCGTCGGCACCCACCCTATTCCAACGGACACCTGATATGGCCAGCACTGAAAACCACCACATCCTTGATCTGCCAAGTTTCAGTGACCCGCTAAAGGTGCTGATCGTTGTGGCACCTTATTATAAGGATATCGCCGATAATATGCTGGCCGGGGCCAAGGCCACGCTGGAACAGGCCGGCGCCAGTTATGACGTGGTTCAGGTGCCCGGTGCGCTGGAAATCCCCACTGCAATCCGCATCGCCGACCGGCAGTCTGATTTTGATGGTTTTGTCGCCCTTGGTTGTGTGATCCGGGGGGAAACCACCCATTATGATACTGTGTGCAATGACAGTTCGCGCGCCCTACAATTGCTGGGGCTTGATGCCTGTTGTATCGGAAATGGCATCCTGACCGTGGAAAACCGCCAACAGGCAGAGGTGCGCGCAGACCCGAGCGATCAAAATAAAGGTGGTGGTGCGGCCGCTGCGGCCTTGCATCTTATCGCACTAACGCGCAAATGGGGCCGTTCAAAGGGTGGCATCGGCTTTCAGTCGGAAAACACCCTGATGGCAGGCGGTAACAAAGGCCCGAAAACCACATGAGCAAACCAGACAAACGCCAGATGAAATCCGCCGCCCGCCTTTACGCGGTGCAGGCCCTGTTTCAGATGGAAAGCACTGATCAGACCATAGAAGCGATCACTGCAGAATTCGAAGACCACCGTTTTGGCGCCACCTACGAAGGTGACGAAATGGCCGAGGGGAACCTGAACCTGTTTCGTGAACTGGTTGAAGGTGCCGTGAATTATCAGGCGGCTATTGATCAGATGACTGATCGGGCACTGGTTGCCAAATGGCCGATTGCCCGCATTGATCCAACCCTGCGCGCCCTGTTTCGCGCCGCAGGCGCTGAAATGTCCCATATCAACACGCCACCAAAGGTGGTGATCGTTGAATTTGTCGATGTGGCCAAAGCATTTTTCCCAGAGGGAAAAGAGGCAAAATTTGTTAACGCTGTGCTGGATCACATGGCAAGGGAAGCCAAGCCCGACGCGTTTTAAGCCCGGCTAGGGTGCGCCGCGCCTGATCGTATATTACCTGATTTTTCGAAAATTTGCCCTGCAAAACCTCTATTGGCAGGCCACCGGATAGGTGATCTGTCTTGGCCCATAGGTTTTTGCATTTTTTGGGTCAAAGCATGTTATCCGGCCAATCCCGCCTGCCCAAAAAAGGTGGGGATCGGCGGGTTTGATAATGCGCTTCCGGGTTTCCCGGTGAACTTCAAAATGTAAATGGGCCAGCCCCCCGGCCAATACCCCGCTTGCCCCCAGTGTTGCGATCTGTTGGCCCCGCACGACCCTGTCACCAACCCGAACCATGCGCTGTTGCAGGTGCAGGTGTTGGGTCTGCATCCGCAACCTGGCCCCGTTGGTGGCATGCTCAATCACCAGATGATTGCCGTACATAGGTTCATAATAAGACGCGATCACCTTGCCCGGGGCGGCGGCCAGCACCGGTGTGCCGATATGTGCGCGGATGTCGATGCCGAAATGTTCCCCCGTTGGTTGGCCCGACAGGTCTTTTGCGGCCTTCAGGCGGAACTGTTGGGAAATAGACGGGGCATTTGGTGGCATGACTAATTTAGCCCGCTCGGTTCGGGCGCTGGCATAATCCACTACGACACCATATTCGGGAAAGGCACAGCCGGTCAAAAACACCCCGGCAAGGATGGCAGACATTGCGAATTTAAAAAGTCGCAGCTGTTTCATTCCACTCCCTAGTGGCGGCGTGCCTGCACCAGATAGCCGTCAACCTCGGTTTCGCCCAGCGCCTTTAAGGCCTCTAACCGGTGCAGGCCTTCAATCAGAACAAACTTATCCCCCGCCGCGCGCAACTGAATTGGCGTCAGTTGACCTTCTTCCAGAATGCTGTTGGCGATTTCTTCAACCTTGGCCGCATCGCGGGTCTTGGCCCGCTTGGCCGGCACCTGAATTTTGGCAATGGGGTAGGGCATTATGCTTAGCATGTTCAGGTGTCCCTTATTGGATTTGTTACCGGTGAAACCTGACCCGATCCGGGGCGAAATATCAAGTGACGTGCAAGGTTGGTGTGGCGGGACCACCAAAGTGCGACCGTTGGGGTACGTAAATTCCCGAAGCCTGATTTTACAGGTGGGTGCCAGGTAAGTGAACCAGGGTCCAAACAGAGCCAGCTCCCTCGGATTTATTTAAGGCCACCGGAATTGGACCCCGTACACGAGAAGGGCAGAACCCGCCGCCAACTTAGGTAGTGCCCGCCAACCGGTTCGGCAAGGGTGAAAACGTGAAAACAATTCTGGCAGAATACAATGCGCTTGCGTTTGTTCATGCTTTGTTCGTACTAACGCATAGTTTGCTATCCGCACAGTTTTCGTCATCCCTGTTTATTGTGGGCTCTGGAAAACGATGGAAAAAGGAAAACTAGGATGTTGAAGTATTATTACCCGGATGGCGACTGGTGCTATCGCGCTTTGCACACGACACACGCGGTTTTCCATAGGGATGGGAAACTGATTGCCCGGGCGCAAAAACCAGATGGCAGTGGCGAATTATACGAATTTGAAATTACCGGGTTTGAATTGGTGGCGCCCGGTCAGGTTCTTACGTAAGCCGGGGCGCTATTTTTTGCCCATAGCCTCGGCCAGTTTCGCGGCGGCGGTAATTTCATCCGCGATTTCGCGGGCCTCTTCTGGGTCAAAATCAAGTGGCAATTCAATGCCATTTCCTTCGATGTAAATGCGGACCATCCCCAGTGACGTTGGGCCAATCTGGATGTTGGCGACCGTTTCGCTTTGTTTGTTGATGCTCATATCTTGATCCCGTCTTTTGCAGGCGACCTATCGCCTTGGGGTGATCAAGGCAAGCATTGTTCGCGAAACAGCCGGTTCTGCGGTCCTTGTGTGCATCTGCCCCAAAAATGCACCCCTTGTCCCCTTGCAATCATGCGCATGCACCGATAAATCCCCCTTGCGTGCCGCCTTAGCTCAGTTGGTTAGAGCACTGGTTTGTGGAACCAGGGGTCCCCCGTTCAAGCCGGGGAGGCGGTACCATTCCCCCACATTTCCGCAGGCTTGCCTTGCCGCCTATTGCCCGCCAACGTTCACCCGTTGGCGCAGTTTATTTGTAACCCCGTCATAGATTAATATTTCATCGCCATCCGTAACCACCGCGTACCAGTCGCGCCCTTGGGTGAATGCCGTGGCCCGTGTGCCGTCGGGCAGGACAATTGCTTTGGGGACAACAACTGTCACCCGATCCCCAGAGAAGCGGATGACAAAAAGCGCAACAATGGTTAGAAGGCCGATAATCATGGTTGCGGTCAGTACCGTCACCAGAATACGCAAGAACCGCAGGCTTTTCATCTGTGCCTCAGAAATCGGAGCTTCTTCCATGTCGTCCTTACCCTTATTGGTCGAAATCGGGCCAAATCCACCCAAGCGCCTTGATAAGGCACTGGCGCGCGACGTGCCAGAGGGGGCAGAGCTGTCGCGCTCTCGTTTGGTGCGTTTAATTGCCGAGGGTGCGGTTGAAAAGAATGGGCTGGCCGTGGTTGATCAACGTGCCCGTGTGCAAGAAGGTGACGTTTACACCATCACCCTGCCGGCCCCTGTTGAAAGCCATATCACCCCGGAAGACATACCGCTGGACGTCGTGTGGGAAGACGACGATCTGATCATTATCAATAAACCCGTTGGCATGGTGGTGCATCCCGCGCCCGGCACGCCGGGGGGTACGCTGGTCAATGCATTGTTGCACCATTTCGGGGGTAAGCTGTCAGGTGTTGGCGGTGAAAAACGCCCCGGCATCGTGCATCGGATTGATAAGGATACCAGTGGCCTGCTGGTGGTGGCAAAATCTGACGCGGCCCATCACGGGCTGGCCACGCAGTTTGAAAAACATAGTGTTGAGCGCAAATACACCGCCCTTGTGAATGGTGTGCCCGATTCCGCCGACCCAAGGGTGCGCGGCGTTAAGGGGGTAAATTTTGAACCCGGCAATGTGATGAAAATCACCACCCACCTGGGGCGCCACCGCACCGACCGCCAAAAACAGGCGGTGTCGTTTCAGGGCGGGCGCCACGCGGTAACGCGGGTGCGGCTGGTTGAACGTTTGGGCACGCCGCCGGTTGTGGCGTTGGTTGAATGCTGGCTTGAAACCGGGCGCACCCATCAGATCAGGGTGCATATGGCCCATGTGGGCCACGGATTGGTCGGTGATCAGACCTATGGCGGACGTCGCAAGCTGAACGTCAAGGCCGTCGGGCAGGTGGCGGTTGACGCGGCAATGGCCTTTCCCCGCCAGGCGCTGCATGCGGCCGTTTTGGGGTTCGTTCACCCGGTTACAGGCGAAAATGTACGATTTGAGGCACCATTGCCCGATGATATGGCCGAATTGATAGACACCATGCGGGGCGGCGCATCCGGCACAGTTGCGTGAAGCCCTGAAATATTTCTGGCATAACGACGGAACCATATACATATGGCGTTAAATAAATGTCGTTAACCTCGCATCTTGAACAGTGCGCCGGGGGGACCTATGTAATGTTAAGCCTTGATACATTAGGCGTAAAAAAGGGGCAAACTATATGAGCAACTATACAAACCTTCCGGCACCATCCCCCGAGCAGGGGCTGAACCGCTATTTGCAGGAAATCCGCAAATTTCCGATGCTTGAGCCGGAACAGGAATATATGCTGGCCAAAAACTGGGTGGACCACGAAGACAGTGGTGCCGCGCACCAACTTGTCACGTCGCACCTGCGTTTGGCTGCAAAAATCGCCATGGGCTATCGCGGATATGGATTGCCCCAGGCCGAAGTCATTTCAGAGGCCAATGTTGGCTTGATGCAGGCGGTCAAAAAGTTCGACCCGGAAAAAGGGTTTCGTCTGGCGACCTACGCAATGTGGTGGATCCGCGCCAGCATTCAGGAATACGTGCTGCGCAGTTGGAGCCTTGTAAAACTGGGCACAACAAGCGCGCAAAAAAAGCTGTTTTTCAACCTGCGCAAGGCCAAGGCGCGCATTGGTGCCTTTGAAGACGGCGATCTGCGCCCTGAAAATGTACAGCGTATCGCCACAGATCTGGGTGTCACCGAAAAGGAAGTCATTTCCATGAATGGCCGCCTGTCAGGCGGGGATGCATCCCTGAACGTGACAGTGGGCGCCGAAGGCGAAGGAACCGCCCAATGGCAGGACTGGTTGGAAGACGAAAGTGCGGATCAGGCCGGCGATTACGAAAAAAAGGATGAACTGGATATTCGTCACGACATGCTGGTTGCAGCCATGGATGTGCTGAATGACCGTGAAAAAGACATCCTGATGCAGCGTCGCCTAAAGGAAGAACCCATCACCCTTGAAGGACTGTCAGGCCAGTACGGCGTCAGCCGCGAACGCATTCGCCAGATCGAAGTGCGCGCCTTTGAAAAGCTGCAAAAACGCATGCAGGAACTGGCGGCGGACAAGGGAATACTGGAACAGGCTTGAACGCCGGTTCGCCTTGGGTGTAATCCTGACATAGTGCAAAAAAAATGTGAGGGAACCATGAGTAATCCATTAAACTGGGGGGTTTTGGGCGCGTCAAACTTTGCCCTGCACCATATGGCCCCTGCAATCCATCAGGCCCAAAATACACGGCTGTTTGCGCTGGCCACGTCCAGTGCCGATAAGGCGGCACCGTTTCAGGATCTGGCACCCGATATCAGGGTGCACCTGTCCTATGACGACCTGCTGGCCGATGATCAGGTGGAAGCGGTCTATATCCCGCTGCCAAATCACATGCATGTGGAATGGGTAAAAAAGGCCCTGCGCGCAGGCAAACACGTTTTATGTGAAAAACCTATTGCCATGTGCGCGCCGGAAATTGACGAACTGATTGCGCTGCGTGACGACACCGGCCTGTTGGTGGCCGAGGCCTATATGATCGTTCACCACCCACAGTGGCAACGCGCCAAGGCCCTGTATGAAAGCGGTGCAATTGGCAATCTGGTCCACGTGGATGGGGTGTTCAGCTATTTCAATGATGATGCTGACAACATTCGAAACCGCCCGGAAACCGGTGGCGGTGGCATCCGTGATATTGGTGTTTATACCTACGGGTCGGCCCGTTATGTGACCGGGCAAGAGCCCGTGAAAATCACCCATACCGACATTAAGCGGGAAAATGACGTGGACACCTACGCCCATATTCTGGCGGATTTTCCGGGGTTCACCTATTCTGCGATCACGTCCATGCGTATGGCCAACCGGCAGGAAATGACCTTTCACGGTGATAAGGGTGTCATGCGCCTGAACGCGCCGTTTAATGCCGAACTGTTTGCTGAGCCAAAAGTCACGGTTTATCGCCCTGACCGCACGGATATGGTTGAACGGTTTCCAAGTGATAAGCACTACGTCAATCAGGTGGAAAATTTTGGCCGCACCGTGCGCACCGGGGTTGATTACCCGTGGACGCTGGAAAACGCGCGTGGCACGCAGGCGATGATTGATATGGTATTTGACGCGGATAATTCCGCAAACTGAAAAGGGGACATAGATATGGTTACACCAAACAAGGAATTTGACGACATGATCGACCCGGTTGAATTGAAAGAGCCTGATGAAGGTGGTCAGTCATTCGATCCGCCCAAGGGTATTTGGATGCGCGGTCTGCTGATGCTGGTACTTGCGGCGATGTTTGCGCTGGCCGAAACCGTATTGGCGGTACTGGCCTTGGTTCAATTCCTGTGGATGTTGTTCACAAAGGAAAAAAATTCGTTGCTAGTGGATTTCGGCGTGGACCTCGGCGAATGGATGGCCGCAACGGCACGCTTTCAATCGGGTGCGACGGAAGACAAGCCATTTCCATGGGGTAAATGGGGCTAAGGGCGGAGGCAACGCTCCCGCCCTTATTTGTCAATTTTCACAAACCATTTTTGTGTAAATGGCGGACGCAGCTCCCTTTAATTTTTCTCGGCAATGAAAGCGCCTAGAAATACAGCAGGCTGCCCATCGATACTACTTGTGCCGGTACCGTTGAATGTCGCCCCGGCATCAGACCCGTTAACGCCGAAAAATTTGCCGTCAATAACTGTAGATGACACAGCGGAAAACCGAATATCCGCGGGTGTCAGCGACAATGTGGATGAGAAGCCGTTGCCAGAAATCGTGCTCGGGTCAATTGAAATAGTGGTAGGGTTCGAGATAATTGTTGGATAGCTTCCGTAGGCTCCGGGAAATGTCATAGAACCTGATACGGTGCCTGAATTGAAGTTTGCACTCAATGTGCCAGTTCCCTCTGACCACGTGTCAGTGCTGTCGTGTTTCACATAGAGGAAACTCGGGCCGTCATATGTTGCGCTCCCATTTAAAGAATTCGGGTTGGTTTCGATACCGATAAGAAGTGGTGCGCTTGTAAATTCGCCTGTGCTTTTATTCGTAATTTGATAGTTTCCGATCGCAACCTGTCCACTGGCGCTCGCAAAATCAATATATCTTTCAATATAAAAACTGGCGTTACTTCCTGACCAAGCTTTTGTCTTAGAATCGTAGGTCAGCAATATATCTTTGCCGCCCACAACTGCGATAACTTGATTTGGATTTGCAGTGGTTTTGTACTTAAATGTATAATCTCCGAGACCACCAGAACCGCTATTGTCCAAAATCAATGCTTTATTGGTCGTCTCAAATGTTAACCCATTGGTCGTAACAGTTTTCGTGCCATCAGCGTAACCATTTACTGGGCCCGGTGTCGTCGGAGTTATTGGAAAACAAGCAGCAGTAGCCACGCAGGCGCAAGCAGCAAAATAAAAATTCTTCATTCTTCCCCCATTGAATCACTAAATATTGTCAAAACGAAATATTATTCGCCCAGGAAAGCTATTTTTATTTTGAGAAAACTGCAAGTAATTGCTTAGGGTTAGGTCTTTAGTGCGAGCGTTACCCTTCCATCGCTTCCAGCTCATCTATCATGCCGGATATCATCGACAGGCCCTTGTCCCAGAACTTTGGATCGGACGCGTCCAGACCAAAGGGGGCCAGCAACTCCTTATGGTGTTTTGATCCCCCGGCGCGCAGCATTTCAAAATACTTGTCCTGAAAATCAGGGTCGCCTTCTTCGTAAACCGCGTAAAGCGCGTTCACCAAGCCGTCGCCAAAGGCGTAGGCATAGACCTAAAACGGCGAATGAACGAAATGCGGGATGTAGGCCCAAAAAGTTTCGTAACCGTCCATAAATGACAGCGCCGGTCCCAGACTTTCGGATTGCACGGACATCCACAGGGCATTGATGTCGTCTGGTGTTAGTTCCCCGGCTTGACGGGCCTCGTGCAGTTTGCATTCGAAATCATAAAACGCGATCTGGCGCACAACCGTGTTGATCATGTCTTCGACTTTGCCAGCTAGCAGGATTTTGCGCGCTGCGTCGTCTTTG
>DAOURA010000211.1 GCA_030625325.1 Marinosulfonomonas sp. | reverse complement strand
CTGGCTATCACGCCCTGCCGGTGTAACCGACAAAGACTGCGCGCCGTTAAACCCAAGCATCAGATGATAATCCCCGGCCTTACGCGGGTCCCCGGTTGCGGCAAAAATACCGTTTTTCTGCCCCTTCCCCGACGGCAGTGGCTCCAGGCTTAGTTCAACATCCCCAACGCTTAGATCTGCCTGGCCGCGCAACGCCCGGTTAGACGTCAAAAACACCCGTAATTCGGCCCCATCCCAGTGCAGTTTTTCATTCCCGACAAGCACACTGGCCGCATCATCAACCGGGAAATCAAAATCAATCGCCATCTCGGCCTTATAGACCGGCACCACAAATATACCCCGGTGGCGTTCTTCGTTAACGGTGGCCACTGACAGGGTAAATGTATCGGGAAACAAATAAACAGGTGCGCGTTTTTCCACGGTCGTTTCTTCGAAATGCTCGTAAATCACATCACCGCTTTTTTCGTCGCGCAGCACTTGCCCGGTTTCAGGGTCTATAACATCGCGCCGTTTGCTGATGGTTACTTCCTCAGTTACCGGAATCACCAGTTGCGGGCCACTGATCAACTGCGCCCCACCCCATTCACGCCCGACATCACGGATGGTCAAGCGGCTGTAATCCGCCCGGCTGTCCACCACCGATCCAACAAAAAACAGCGGGATAAACATCAATAGCGCCAAGACGCCGACAACCATAAACCTGAAACCAGCCGAACGAAGCATGTATTTTCCTTATCTTACCAAGCGTTACACCTATTCTGCCAACCTTTAGCCCGCCGTGCAACTATGGCGCCCCGCCTACCCGGCACCGGGCCTGTCGCGCAAACAGATATTGGGGGCCTTGTCGTTCTCAGCGGTCACTTCAGCCCCGCAAAACGCACAGGCATAACACCCGCGTGCGCGGTCCTGACGCCAGCGGCAATCACGGGTCAGGGACGTTGTGCGATGGCGGTAAAACATCACCGCCAGAACCGCGATTAGCAGGAAAATGGCCAGGGGCATTTGAACCGCGCCTGTCTAAACCACCCGCTCAACCATCATCTTTTTGATCTCGACAATCGCCTTGGCCGGGTTCAGCCCCTTGGGGCAGGTCTTGGCGCAGTTCATGATCGTGTGACACCGGTACAGCTTGAACGGGTCTTCCAATTCATCCAGACGCTCGCCAGTGGCTTCGTCCCGGCTGTCAATGATCCAGCGATAGGCATGCAGCAACGCCGCCGGCCCAAGGTATCGATCACTGTTCCACCAATAGCTGGGGCAAGACGTGGAACAGGACGCGCACATCACACATTCATACAGCCCATCCAGTTTCTTGCGGTCTTCAATGGTCTGCTTCCATTCCTTGGCCGGACGGGTGGTTTTGGTTTCCAGCCACGGCATAATCGATGCGTGCTGGGCATAAAAATGCGTCAGGTCCGGGATCAGATCGCGCACCACTTCGGTGTGGGGCAGCGGGTAAATTTTTACGTCGCCCTTGACCTCATCCATGCCATAAATACAGGCCAGCGTGTTGATCCCGCCGATGTTCATCGCACAAGATCCACAGATCCCTTCGCGACACGAACGGCGGAATGTCAGCGTTGGGTCAATTTCACTTTTAATCTTGATCAGCGCGTCCAAAATCATTGGCCCGCAGGTGTCCATATCTACGAAATAATTATCCACACGGGGGTTTTCGCCGTCATCGGGCGACCAGCGGTAGATGCTGAACTTGCGCAGGTTTGTTGCGCCTTCCGGCTTGGGCCATGTCTTGCCGATGCGTATGCGGGAATTTTTAGGAAGGGTTAATTGTACCATTGTGCCGCTCCTTAAAAAGTCCGCGCTTTGGGCGCGATTCTTGCTTGCGAAATCCCGCCTTCGGCCTCGGTTGTCAGGGTTTCAAGGACCACTGGCCGATAGCTAAGGCTGACCTTGGTGCCGTCCACACGGGCGATTGTGTGCTTGCGCCAGTTCTTGTCGTCACGCTCGCTGAAATCTTCGTGGGCATGTGCGCCGCGGCTTTCCTTGCGGGCCTCGGCGCCATTAATCGTGGCCAGCGCATTTGGCATCAGGTTGGTCAGTTCCAGCGTTTCCATCAGGTCGGTGTTCCAGATCAGGCTTTGATCAGTCACATTCAGATCGCCAACCTTGCCGGCGACTTCGGTCATTTTTTCAACCCCTTCCGACAATGTCTGAGAGGTGCGGAAAACGGCCGCGCTGTCCTGCATGGTTTTTTGCATTTCAAGGCGCAGATCGGCGGTCGCAACCGCCCCCGACGCATGGCGCAACCCGTCAAAGCGCGCCAAGGCATCATCAATACTGGCCTGATTTAGCATTGGGTTTGGCGCGTTCGGGTCCACAATTTCACCGGCGCGGATCGCCGAGGCCCGGCCAAACACCACCAGATCAATCAATGAATTTGACCCCAGCCTGTTGGCCCCATGCACCGATGCACAGCCCGCTTCGCCCACGGCCATCAGGCCGGGTACAACGGCCTTGGCGTCGTCCTTGGTTGGGTTCAGGGCCTCACCCCAATAATTGGTCGGGATACCGCCCATGTTGTAATGCACCGTCGGCAAAACCGGGATCGGTTCTTTGGTGACATCAACACCGGCAAAGATGCGCGCACTTTCGGAAATGCCCGGCAAACGTTCGGCCAATGCCTCTGGCGGCAGGTGGCTCAGGTTCAGGTGGATATGGTCCTTATTGGGGCCAACCCCGCGCCCTTCGCGGATTTCCATGGTCATTGAGCGCGAAACATAATCGCGCGGCGCAAGGTCTTTATAGGTCGGGGCATAGCGTTCCATGAACCGCTCGCCCTCCGAATTGCTCAGGTAGCCGCCTTCACCACGCGCCCCTTCGGTGATCA
>DAOURA010000118.1 GCA_030625325.1 Marinosulfonomonas sp. | reverse complement strand
GTCTGCGATTTGTAGAGTGAAACCACGTCATCTGCTTCAAGCGCGCCACGGGCGATCATCCGCGACAGAACCGAGTTTGCAATCGAGGCCGCCATATAATCCTTGTTGGCAACACCCATGATCGAGTTGTCGTGCTTGCCCGAGAACACAGGCTCAAAATCCCGGTCAGGGATCATGTCATAATCGCCTTTCAGGATCGCACTTGGTGCCTTAAAGCCCGAGTTGGACGTTGGCGAAGTAAAGGCAAGTTGCCCGCCTTTGATGTCTTCTACACTTTCAATACCCGAGCCCGGGTACGTCAGAATTTCCATTTCGTAACCAAAATGGCCGTCAAGCGACGCCATGATGGCAAACGGGCGGAAGCCTGTGCAATTCACGGCCAGCGGGTTTGAACCTGTGTTGAAGCCTGCAATGTGCAGGCGGCCCGAACGCATGGCTTCGAGTTGGGCGGCGTTAGACTGAACCGGGAAGAATTGAACTTTCTTGCCAGTTTTCTCGGCCAGATGGTCCATGAATTCGGCCCAAACAGATACATACACAGCCGGATCTTCTACCGGGGTGTATGTGAAAATCAGTGTATCCGGGTCAACCCAGTCGGCTGGGTCTGTTGGAATGTCCGCGATCAGGTCACCGTCAACGTCGCAGAAGCGATCGTCAAGCGTGCCGCGTTCGCAATCTTGTGCAGCCGCAGCACCTGCGATGGCGAAACCCGAAATCAGTGCTGCAATGGAAACAGCCCTTGTGAAAAATGTCATGTCTTCCTCCCGATTAATATTTTATCGGGCAAACCTATCGACAATCACAAGGGTAGCAAGAGGTTTGTGAAATAATGCAGACCTTAATTGGGTTTAGGTGCCGGAACGGGCGCGCAGGGGCCGCAAACGCTATTTCAGGAAAAACTAAAGAACTGTTATATTCCCAAAATGGCCAAACCTGTCCATGGGGGAATCACAGGTATTGGGAAAAATCGGCCACCACACGGGCATAGACATCCCGTTTAAACGGTACAATTTTATCCACAAGGTCGCGGTGATCTGCCCAGGCCCATTGTGAAAACTCGGGGTGTTCCGTCTGAATGTTTATCTGCCCGTCGTCGCCATGAAAACGCATAAGGAACCAGCGTTGCTTTTGGCCACGCCAGCGCCCTTTCCATATCCTTGGAACCAGATCATGGGGCAGGTCATATGTGATCCAACCGGTGGTTTCCGCTTCCACCGTCACCAGTTCCGGGGAAACGCCGGTTTCTTCCTGCAATTCGCGCAAGGCCGCGACGCGCGGTTCTTCGCCCGGATCAATGCCGCCCTGGGGCATTTGCCAGGCGTCAAATTCGCTGTCCAGACGCTGGGCAACAAAGACCCGGTTTTGCCGGTTGACCAGCATCACACCGACGTTTGGCCGATAAGGAAGGGCAAATATTTCTTCTGGGCTCATGGTGATTTGGGGGCCGGAAAACCCGGCCCCGCGTCCTTAGTCCTGGGTTTTGATGGCTGCCAGACCCTTTAGGATGTCGATGGCATAGGCCAGTTGAAAATCATCTTCGCGCAGTTTTGCGGCCTGTTCGGCGGCGGCGCGATCTTCCATGATCTGGTCAATTTCATCCTCGGTCAGGCTGTCGTTGTTCAGGCTGCCACGCAGGTCTGCCTCGGTGCGCTGATGGCGCGGTTCATCTGCATCGTCCTCTGACGGGGGCTTGCGCGGTGGCTGTACCACGATGATGTCAGGTGACACCCCAAGCGCCTGAATGGATCGCCCCGATGGTGTGTAATAACGCGCAGTCGTCAGGCGCATCGCCCCGTGCGAACGCAGCGGCATCACGGTCTGAACCGACCCCTTGCCAAAGCTTTTGGTGCCAACAACGATCGCCCGGCGATGATCCTTTAGCGCACCGGCAACAATTTCAGACGCCGAGGCCGAACCACCGTTGATCAGCACAACAACCGGCAGGCCCTGTGCAAGATCACCATCAACCGCATTATACCGATCACCATCCTGTGGGTCACGACCACGGGTTGATACAATTTCGCCCTCATTCAGGAACGCATCGGAAACCTTGATTGCCTGATTAAGCAGACCGCCGGGGTTATTGCGAAGGTCAAGAACAAAGCCATCAACGTTTTCGATACCCCCCAGTTCTTCGACCGTTTTATTCAGGCCGTCAAAAAGGTTCGGATAGGTCTGATCATTAAAGGTGGCCACCCGCATCACCACGCTGTTGCCTTGTGCGCGGGTGCGCACGGCTGTCAGTTTGATGATGTCGCGCACAATTGACACATCAAAGGGTTCATCCGCGCCTTCGCGCACAATTGTTATGATAATCTCAGAGCCAACCGGCCCCTTCATCTGTTCAACCGCTTCGCTCAGGGTCAGGCCAAGCAAGCTGTCGCCGTTCACGTGAGTGATAAAATCGCCCGATTCAACGCCGGCCTCAAATGCTGGCGTGCCATCCATGGGTGTTACAACCTTGACCCAACCTTCTTCCTGGGTGACCTCAATGCCCAACCCACCGAATTCACCGCGGGTCTGTTCGCGCATGTCGGTGGCGTCATCCGGGGACAAATAGCTGGAATGGGGATCAAGGGACGTTAGCATTCCGTTGATCGCGGCCTCGATCAGGTCTGCTTCATCCACTTCTTCCACGTACTGGGCGCGGATGCGTTCAAAAATATCGCCGAACAGGTCAAGCTGTTCATAAACAGACGCATTTTGCAGGTTTTCCTGCGCCAACAGCGGCCCGGCAATCTGGGTGGTCAGAACTGCCCCCGCCAACGTTCCGCCAATTGCGGCCATCACGAATTTCTTCATCGCTTTCTATTCCTTTGTCTCAATGAACCAATCAGCCGGGTTCACGGGCTTTGCGCCAATTCTTAGCTCTATATAGAGCGTTTCTGTCCGTTCGGAACCCGCCCCGTCCACTGCGGTCTGAAAAAACCGGTCCGGATCGGGGCTTGCCCCCCCCATCAGACCAAGGGCAGAACCCGGTGGCAGGACCTGTCCCACCTCACCATAGACCTGATCAAGGCCCGCCAGCACCAGCAAAACCCCCGCGTCCGGTTCAAGTATCATCACATTACCGTAGTCCAGCAACGGGCCACTGTAACGCAAAGTCACCGGCCAGGGGGCGCTGACCAATGCCAGCGGGCGGGTGGCCACCAGTAAGCCGGGGCGCTTTATGCCCGCGGCGTCTGCTTCGTTGAACTTTCGCAGCAACGTGCCCGAAACCGGCAGTGGCAGTGTGCCGCGCGCCGCCTGAAAATCACGAATAGGGTCGGCAACCACATTCCCGGTTGTCATACCCCCCAGCCCGCTTGCGAAACCTTCCAGTGTTTCGGCACTGTTGATCAGGCTTTGCAATTGTGCCGGGTCTGACAGGAACCGTTGTGGCAATTCGGTTCTGTTTGAAATCGCCTGGCTTAGTTCAGTGCGCGCCTGTTGCACCCCAACCAACCCTTTTTGCAAGGTATCTGCCGCCCCTTCCTGTAGGGCGCGCAGCAGGGCGACCTCTTCCAGTTTCAGGCGCAGGTTTTCGGCCTCTTGCTGAATGGCGGGGGTTATTTCGGACACAATCATGCCGGAACGCGCCGCCCCAAGCGGCCCGGACGGGTGCAACAGTGACAGCGGGCCAGATGCAGACTGAATACTTAGTAGCACACCCAGAAACCGGGACACCTTTTCACTTTCGGCGTCAAATTCACGTTTGATCGCCGCTTCGCGCAGGGCCGCGCGGCGCAGACCTTCACGCAGGGCGTCCAGCCCGTCTTCAAAGGCACGAATGGCCTGACTAAGGGCGGCAACCCGATCACCGGCGCGGCTGGCGTCTTGCAGGGCAAGATGGGCCGCGTCCAGTTGTTGCACCGCATCACGCGCCAATGCCGCAGGATCGCTGGCGGATTGGGCAGGTGCGCCAAACAGCAGGATCACCAGCAGGGGGGCGGCAAGGCGGATCATTCTTGCAACAGGCTTTCCCCGGTCATTTCTGGCGGTTTTGGCAGGTTCATCAGATCCAGTATCGTCGGGGCAAGGTCCGCCAGACGACCGGGTTTCAAGGCGCTTTCAGTCGGGGCACCATAAACCAGAACCGGCACAAGATTGGTGGTGTGGGATGTGTGCGGACCACCCGTTTTTGGGTCAACCATGGTTTCGCAATTGCCGTGATCGGCGGTAACGATCATTGCGCCACCTGCGTCGTTCAGGGCCGTTATCACCTGTGCCAGCCCCTGATCGACGGCTTCACAGGCCTGCATCGCGGCGTTCAGATCGCCGGTGTGGCCAACCATATCGGGGTTGGCGTAATTCACCACGATCAGGTCATAGCCGCCTTCAATCGCGCCAATCAGGTTTTCAGTTACTTCCGCCGCCGACATTTCCGGTTGCAGGTCATAGGTGGCAACCTTTGGGCTTTGCGGCATAAAGCGGTCTTCGCCGGTTTCAGGGGGTTCAACGCCGCCGTTTAAGAAAAATGTAACGTGGGGGTATTTTTCGGTTTCGGCGATGCGAAACTGTCGTAGCCCATGTTCGGCAACCCAGTGGCCAAGGGTGTTTTTGATCACCGGCTTGGGATAGCAGGTCGTCATATAGGTGTTATGATCTTTGGAATAGTCGGCCATGCCCAGTATCGCGGCGAGTTTTGGTCGGGTGCCGGTATCAAACGCATCAAACGCCGGGTCGCCAATTGCTGCCAGAATTTCGCGCGCGCGGTCTGCGCGAAAGTTCAGACAAAACAGGCCGTCGCCATCTTTGATACCTTCAAAGCCATCAATCACCGTGGCCGGGATGAATTCATCGGTGATGTCGCGGCTGTAGGCATCCCTGATTGCGCTGACCCCATCCGGGGCGCGCGCACCACGTGCATGCACCATTGCATCAAAGGCCTGCCCGACCCGTTCCCACCGATGATCACGATCCATCGCGTAATAGCGCCCTATTACTGTTGCGATCTGTGTGTTGGCCAGAAGATCAAGCGCGCCAATGTAATCAAGTGCAGAACTTGGTGCCACATCGCGCCCGTCGGTAATGGCGTGAATGGCAACCGGGATGCCGGCCCCGGACAATGCATTGGCGGCGGCCTGCATGTGGGTGATGTGGCCGTGAACCCCGCCATCAGACACAACACCCATCAGGTGTGCGGTGCCGTCGGTTTCTTTTAGTCTGGAGATTAGTTCCAGCAGCGCAGGATTATGAAAGAATGAGCCATTTTCTATAGCAAGATCGATCTGCCCCAGATCCATCGCCACAACCCGGCCCGCCCCGATGTTTGTGTGGCCCACTTCTGAATTGCCCATCTGCCCCTTTGGCAGGCCCACGTCAGGGCCGTGGGTAATCAGGGTGGCGTTTGGGCAGGTGGCGAGCAGGTGATCAAATGTTGGTGTGTTGGCCAGCGCCGGGGCGTTGGCCGTGGTGTCGTCACGCAGGCCCCATCCGTCAAGGATACATAAAACAACGGGTTTTGGTGTTTTCATCATCGGACCTTTGGGGTTTGCTGGTGTCTTTTATCGTGGGATTGGCGCGGGTGGAACCGGGGTAAAGAGTTTTTGGCCTTCGGCGAGGATATTTTTCAACAGAAGAAATCAGGCACGGTGATAGGGTTTGCCCGCAAGGATGCTGGCCGCGCGATAGAGTTGTTCTGCAAGCATCACCCGCACCAGCATATGAGGCCAGACCATGTTGCCCAGCGACAGGCGGGCGTCTGTTTGGCTGCGCAGGTCAGGGGCAATCCCGTCGGCGCCACCAATGATAAACGTCACACCACTGGCGCCCTGATCGCGCCAGTTGGCCAGCATTTTGGCAAACTGGGGCGAGGTCATGGTTTTACCCCGTTCATCCAGCGCGCAGGTTTTTGAGCCTGCGGGGATCGATTTTTTCAGCAGGGCGGCCTCGGCCAGCATACCGCCGCCCTTTTTGTCTTCGACTTCGATAATGTTGGCAGGGCCAAGCCCCAAGGCGCGCCCGGTGCGATCAAAACGGGTCAGGTAGTCATCAATCAGAACCCGTTCCGGCCCGGCGCGCAGCCGCCCGACAGCACATATGTGCAGCCGCATCAGCCGTTTTCTGGCGCCTGCACGGGGGCCGTCCACAATTGTTCAAGTTGATAGAATTCGCGCACTTCGGGGCGGAAAATATGAACGATCACGTCACCTGCATCCACCAGAACCCAATCGCCCTGATCTTTGCCTTCGGTTTTACAGATAAGGTCAAAGTCATGCTTTAACCGGTCGGTCAGCTTTTCGCTGATACCAACCACCTGACGGGTTGAGCGCCCGGAGCAGATAACCATATGATCCGCGATCTCTGATTTGCCCTGCAAACCAATTGTGACCACTTCTTCGGCCTTATCATCGCTGAGTGAGGAAAGGATGTGCTCAAGCAGCACGCCGCCTGGTACTTTTTTCGAATCCACAGTTATGGGTGTATCCGGTGCGGTTGATCCAGCAGCCGCGTCTGTAGTCTGGGACAGGGTGTTGTCCTCCTTCATGGCGCACCGACAAAACCCCGGCGCAGGGTGTTTCAGCTAAATAGCACCGGGGTGGGCCAATCTCAATGTTTTATGGACGAAATGTCGCGTTGGTTGGGGAAAATCCGCCGCAATGGTGAAATTGGGCGCTATTTTCGTGCATTGCCGCCCCCGGTGGCCCGCATTGTCTTGATAGCCGTGGCGGATTTGGCTAGGTGCAGGACTATGAACCGGATTTTTGATATGGATGACCGATCGCGGATGCCCTGGCGCTTTTATGGGGTGATTCTCGCAGATCAGGGTGGGCTGGCTATGCAAGCCGCCGCACCAACCCCATAGTACCGCCAACCCGAAAGAGACACCAAAATGACCGCGACAAAAACGCTTTATGATAAAATCTGGGATGCCCACGTGGCCGATGAGGCCGAGGATGGCACCTGTCTGCTGTATATTGACCGCCATCTGGTGCACGAAGTCACCAGCCCGCAGGCCTTTGAAGGGCTGCGCATGGCCGGGCGCAAGGTGCGCGCACC
>DAOURA010000086.1 GCA_030625325.1 Marinosulfonomonas sp. | reverse complement strand
ACCCCGTCGCCGGATCGGGTGTCGCCGCCCTGTTCGCATTTCAAGTCCTGCGGTGGTTGTATGTTGCAGCATGCCTCGGACGAATTTGTGAAAACCTGGAAGGGCGAAATTGTAACCCAGTCACTGGCGGCGCAAGGCATTGATATTACCGCGCAGGTTGTTGCAACATCCCCGCCGGGGTCACGCCGGCGCGCCACCCTGTCAGCGCGGCGCACCAAAAAGGGGGCGATTGTCGGGCTGCATGGTCGTGCATCCGGCACGATTATTGAAATTCCAAATTGCCAACTGCTACACCCTGATCTGATGGATATTATTCCGGTTTTGCGTGAAATCACTGTGCTGGGGGCATCGCGTAAGGGCGAGATATCATTTTCACTAACCCGTTCCCCGGTGGGGGTTGATGTGTCTGTGACAGATGCCAGGCCGCTGGACGGGGCCTTGCAAATGACGCTGGCGGCACTGGCAAACCGGGGTGGGGTTTCGCGCCTTACATGGGCGGGTGAACTGGTTGGTGAACATCGCCCCCCCGCCCAGCAATTTGGCCCGGCATCGGTTGTGCCCCCGCCGGGCGCATTTTTGCAGGCAACCGAGGAAGGTCAACAGGCCCTTGTGGCCGCGGTTACCCGTGTAATCGGGTCAGCAAAACATGTGCTTGATCTGTTTGCGGGGTGCGGAACCTTTGCCCTGCCATTGGCGCAAGGGGCCGAAGTTCACGCTGTGGAAGGGGACGCCGCCATGCTGGCAGCGCTTGACGCCGGGTGGCGCCATGCGGACGGGTTGAAAAAGGTAACGACCCAAACCCGCGACCTGTTTCGTCGCCCCCTGATGCCGGATGAGTTGAATAAATTTGATGCGGTGGTGATTGATCCGCCCCGCGCCGGGGCAGAGGCCCAGATAAACGAACTGGCGCAATCTGATGTTTCCCTGATTGCTGCGGTTTACTGTAACCCCGTCACCTTTGCGCGCGATGCCCGCATTCTGGTCGACGCTGGTTTTGCCATTGACCGGGTTGAGGTCATTGATCAGTTTCGCTGGTCACCCCACACTGAACTGGTTGCGGCGTTTTCCCGCTAATATGAACAGATTGCAGTATTTTTCGTTTTTAATGGTGTCTGGCGGGGGGTATGGTTTGTGGCGCACCCCAACGCAGGCCGGATAGCTATGCCAAACAGAAGAACAGTATTGCTTGGCGCGGTGGCGCTGGCCACAACCGGGTGTTCAACCCCGATCAAAACCTATTACGGCCCAAATGTTACCCGCGTGGTGATCAACAAAGGCGCGCGCCGGATGTATTTGTTAAACGGGCAAACGGTTTTGGCGGCCTATGATATTGACCTTGGGTTCGCACCACGGGGTGACAAACAGATTGAAGGCGACGGTAAAACACCGGAAGGTTCCTATTATATCGACCGCAAAAACCCAAAGAGCAGCTTTCACCTGTCCCTTGGTCTTTCCTATCCGAATGCCAATGATATTGCTGCGGCTGCCGCACTGGGCCAGGATCCGGGGGGGGACATTTTTATTCACGGGGCCAGTGGCCAACTGGGTAAGCGCGGCACTGACTGGACATATGGTTGTGTTGCTGTGACCAACAGTGAAATTGAAGATATCTATGCAATGGTAAACGCCGGGACGCAGGTGGATATTCACCCGTAACGGGGTGTTACGCGCCGCCGGTGATCAGCGTCCACCAGATTTTTCCGTTGGCTTCCTGATGCCACGAAAACCCAAGGTTGGTTGCCTTGTGGTCCATGATTATCGCCCGTGTGTCGGGTTGTTCCATCCAGGCCGACAGGGTTTCCATTTCTGTTTCAAATGTTTCAGAAATGTTTTCACCCAGCATTGTGCCCGGATACCCGGCGCGTTGAACCCGATCAATTGGGGACGACCCGTCAGACCCAAAATGCCATGGCCGGTTCTGAAGCGACATGTCGCGCGAATGGGTGGCGGCGGCTGCGTTCAGGCTGGCGTTTAGCTGTAGTGGCCCGGCCGCACCCGCCTGACGCAGGGCGTTGATCGAATCCAGGATACGGAACTGTATTTTACCCGCCTGACCTGAGCCGATTCGATAGGCCTGCGGCAGGGGTTTACCATCGGCACCCAATGTTGGGGTGGTTGGGGCTGCACAGGCAGTAACCAGAAAAACAGACATGAAAAGATATAAAAAGACGCGAAGCATAGGCCATCACCACAATTATTGTTTCAATAATGCTGTATCGTGATGTGGCCAAAGGATCAAACCCAACACTTCGTTACCGGGGTTCTGACGTTTGTTTGAATTGCGACTGCTGAAATAGCACCATAGTATGCACGCGAACATTTGGAAAATATGGATGACCCCCGTGACCAAGAACAAAATGAACCGGCGCGCCTTTATGGTCTCTGCCGCTGCCAGTGGTCTGGCGGTCCCCGCCATGGCGCAAACATCCGATACTGTCGAAATCGAATCGGATATCACCCAGACCGTGCGGCGCAACATTTCCAGCTTTCGCACCCTGAACTGGGCGCCCTATTTCAGTAACTTGCGCAAGGGGGCGATTCTGGTGGATACCACATCGCGGGCCTTACATTACTGGTCTGAAGACGAATCGATCTATAAATTATACCCCACCAGTGTCCCCCTGACCGAGGACATGACCCGCCGTGGTCGCACCAAGGTTGTGCGCAAAGTTGTTGGCCCATCCTGGAGCCCAACCCCCGCAATGCTTAGGCGCAACCCGGATTGGCCGGCACGTATTGGGCCGGGGCCAGAGAACCCGCTGGGGACCCATGCACTGTACCTTTCATGGAAATATTACCGGATTCACGGCACCCACGACACGCGCAAAATTGGCCGTCGTTCATCAAATGGCTGCATCGGTTTGTTTAATGAACAAATCTCAGAGCTGTTTGAATATGCCAAAGTCGGCACGCAGGTGTTGCTTATTTGACGACAAACCAGTTGGAGTCAGGTGAAGGTTTCAAACTTTTGCTGGATTCTCGCCACGTTAGCTGCATATACCGGCATTACACGCACCCTATTGGCCGATGCAGTGTTGTTATTGCTATCGGTATACTTGGAGGAAAGTTATGAAGAAGATCGTTCTTGCTGCTGCCATTACCGCAGTTGCCGCAACCGCCGGTTTTGCTGGCGGCCTGGAAGCCCCAATCATGGAAATTCCGGTTATTATCGAAGAAACAGCAGCCTCATCGGCTGGTGGTTTCATCGTTCCACTGATTCTGATTGCTCTGGTTGCTGCTGCAATCTTTGCTCCTTAATTAGCAGTTCAAAAATTCGAAAAGGGCGGCAGGTTTCTGCCGCCCTTTTTGTTTGGGTGTGACCCAAGGGCCTGATATGGCTAAATTTTGCCTGTCCATCTAGACGCCTGCATATCTGCACCCTAGTATATCCGGGTATATGCCAACCAATATAATTTAGAGTTGGCCCACCTGGAGGACAATATGAAGAAAATCATTCTTGCTGCTGCCATTACCGCAGTTGCTGCAACCGCTGGTTTCGCTGGCGGTCTGGAAGGCCCGATTATGGAAATTCCGGTTATCATCGAAGAAACAGCAGCCTCATCGGCTGGTGGTTTCATCGTTCCGCTGATTCTGATTGCTCTGGTTGCTGCTGCAATCTTTGCTCCTTAATTAGCAGTTCAAAAATTCAAAAAGGGCGGCAGGTTTCTGCCGTCCTTTTTATTTGTCTAAACCCAACCTTGCAGGTTTGATTTTATAATACCGCTTAGGGCGTCAATATGCGCCGCCCCTTCGTTCAGGCATGGAATATAGCTGAATGTTTCGCCACCTGCGGCGATAAAGCTATCGCGTATTTCTTCGTTGATTTCTTCCAGCGTTTCAATGCAGTCGGCCGAAAAGGCCGGGGCCATGATCGCAATGTTCTTTTTGCCCGCCCGCGCCAGTTCGGCCACATGTTCCACCGTATAGGGTTGCAACCATTCTTCGGGGCCAAACCGGGACTGGAAACTGGACATGATGCGCCCTTCCCCCCAACCTAGGTTTTGGCGTAACAGTGCGGTTGTTTGCAGGCATTGCTGGTAATACGGATCACCATTTTCAACGTACCGTTTCGGCATCCCGTGATAGGACGCCACCAGAATATCCGGTGTTTGGCCCATCTTGCCATAGGCGTCGCGAACCGACCCGGCCAGTGCGTCTATATAGCCGGGGTTATCATAATACGCAGGCACCGTGCGCACCGATGGTTGCCAGCGCTGATCCGAAAGAACGCGGAAAAACCGGTCATTTGCGGTGGCGGTGGTTGCCCCGGCATATTGCGGGTACAGCGGAAAAAACAGGATTTTGCGACAGCCCAGTTCAAGCAACCGTTCGACCCGGTCCTGTGTGGATGGGTTGCCGTAGCGCATGCAAAAATCAACCTCAACCCGGTCACCAAATTCCTGATTTAGGGTCTGTGTCAGGGCCACGGTCTGCGCCCTGGTGATTGTCATCAGCGGGCTTTCGTCTGCTTCATTGTTCCAGATTGACCGGTACGCCGCCCCCGATGTAAACGGGCGCTTGCTCAGGATGATCAGTTGTAACAGTGGTTGCCAGCGCCATTTAGGATAATCAATCACCCGCTGATCTGACAAAAATTCATTTAAATACCGACGCATAGACCAATAATCGGTTGCGTCCGGTGTGCCCAGATTTGCGATCAGCACACCGATTTTTTCGTCGGGCAGTTTAATAGCGTCGTCCATGTGCGGCCTTTCCGGGTTGATCTGCCCCCGCAGATAAAGGATTTTTCGCAGCCGTCAAACGGGCTGTTCTTTTGTGGCCAATGCATCCGACAGGCGCATTTTTGCAGAACCCGGGCGCAGGGGCTTGGGCTGGTCTGCTGACGGGGCCCAGCCGGTCAGGGTTACCAATTCAAACGTTGCCGGTATGCGCCCATCTTTGCCATAGGCCGATTGATAGCGTTGACTGGCCCCATCCAATACCGCGCGCCGTAAGGGCCGGCGGTTTCGCGCGGCCAGTGCGTTGCCTTCCCCCATGGCGCGCAAGTCGCGCATCAGGTGGATGGCTGATTCGTATGTTGCGGTTAATGTCATGCTGTCGGCCACCGGCAGGGCGAAACCGGCGCGCTGTAACAGCCCGCCCAGTTCGCGAATTTCCCCCATTGGGGCAATTCTGGGCGACAGGCCACCTGTTTCGGTGGCCTCGGCCTCGGCCAGTGTGCTGCGCAATTCATGCAAGGTTTGGCCGGCAAAAAACACCCCGATGAATAGCCCGTCCGGGCGCAGGGCGCGGCGCGCCTGCACCAATTGCCCCACCAGATCATTTGCCCAGTGCAGTGCCATTGCGTGGATCACCAGATCATGGGCCCCCACCGACAGGGAAAGGGTATCATCATCACCGGCAATAACCGCACCGGGCGCCACATCGGCCCATTCTTTCGCAAAAGGGGTGATAATTGCCGGGTCTGTAAACGATCTGTTAACCAAACTTAGCCTTTCCTGAACATCAATCGCGGCCTCGCGCTGCAAAAACATTGCCGGGGTTGGCATGTTTTGCGCCCGCTTGCGGTTTCGCACCAGTGCGCTGCGGTCAGTCAGGGGTGGCGGCGTGTTCATCAGGCGTCCTTTGAATGGCGGCGGCAACTTAGGGATTTATGGCGAAAATGCAAAGGGCACTACAGCTTATCTATCCGTACCAATGTATCAGTTGCACAACCCTTGTCGCTGATGAACTGGCGCTTTGTGGGGATTGCTGGCGTGAAACCCCGTTTATTGCCGGGCTGGTATGTGATGCCTGCGGCACCCCCCTGCCCGGTGAAACCGATGGGGCCAATGAACTGTGCGATGATTGCATGACCATTGCACGCCCCTGGCACCGGGGGCGGGCGGCGGTTTTGTACAAAGGTAATGCGCGCCGTCTGATTTTGGCCCTGAAACACGGGGACAGGCCCGAGCTGGCAAAACCTGCGGCCCGCTGGATGTTGTCGGCGGCGCGCCCATTGATTGAACCGGGCATGGTGATTGTACCGGTTCCCGCCCATTGGACGCGGCTGTTGAAACGCCGTTATAATCAGGCGGTTTTGCTGGGCCGAGCGTTGGGCACACTGACCGGCCTAAACATGTTGCCAACCGCCATTGTGCGCAAGCACCACACCCCGGTGCAGGATGGTATGGGGCTGGATGCGCGGTTTGAAAATGTTGCGGGCGCGATAGTGCCCCACCCCAAACGGGGGGGCGAGCTGGTTGGAAAGCGGGTGTTACTGGTGGATGATGTGATGACGTCGGGGGCCACATTGGCCTGCGCAACTGAGGCCTGCCATTCTGCAGGCGCAACACAGGTATGTGTTTTGCCCCTAGCACGCGTTGCCAAGGATACCTAAATCCCTATAGTTCGTTCAAATTAGGGAAACCAACCATGAAGTCTGTTGAAATTTACACATCGCCACTTTGTGGTTTCTGCCACGCGGCCAAGCGCCTGCTGAAACAAAAAGGCGTGGAGTTTACCGAATACAACGTCGCCATAAACCCTGCCAAACGTCAGGAAATGATGGGCCGTGCAAATGGTCGCCACACCGTGCCGCAAATTTTTGTGGGTGAAGATCATGTTGGCGGTTGTGACGATCTTTTCGATCTGGAACAAAACGGCAAACTTGACGCCATGCTGGCGGCTTAAATGCTGCGCGCGGCCCTGATCCAGTTAAATGTTACCGATGATCCTGTTGCAAACCTGCCTGTAACGCTGGGCTATGTGCGTCAGGCTGCTGCGTCAGGTGCGCAGTTTATTCTGACACCTGAGGTCACGAACAGCGTTTCGCTGGACCGCGATCAACAGGCCGCCACCCTGCAACACGAAGACGACGACATCACCCTTGGTGCCCTGCGTGCCGAGGCGGCCAGCCTTGGGGTGACGATCCTTATCGGATCACTTGGGTTGCAGACAGGTGATGCGGACGGGCGGTTTGCGAACCGGTCGTTTCTGATTGCGCCGGATGGCGGGATCATTGCGCGTTATGACAAGATCCACATGTTTGATGTGCAGGTCAACGAAACCGAAACCTTTCGCGAATCATCCGCCTATCGCCCCGGTGACAGGGCGGTTCTGGGCGATGCTGGCTTTGCCAATATTGGCATGACGATCTGTTATGATGTGCGGTTCGCCCATTTGCACCGTCAATTGGCAAAGGCTGGTGCGCAAATTCTGACCGTTCCGGCGGCGTTTTCACCGGTAACGGGGGCGGCCCACTGGGAAAGCCTGCTGCGCGCGCGGGCCATTGAAACCGGGTGTTTTGTACTGGCACCGGCGCAAACCGGTGTTCATCCTGTCAGCGCAGGCCCCCCCCGCAAAACACACGGCCATTCATTGGCTGTGGCACCCTGGGGCGAAGTCTTGGCCGACGCTGGCACAGAACCGGGCGTAACAATGGTTGATCTGGACCTTGCAGATGTGGATGCTGCACGGGCGCGGGTGCCCGCGCTAACCCATGACAGACCCTTTGAAGGCCCGTAATGAGCGACCAGAATGACCCCCTTGCCGTTTCTTTGTTCAGCGAAATTTTCATGGTTGATCAACTGGCCCGCGCCCGCCTGACCCGCGCCCTGCCCAAGGGGATGGAGATCAGCCATTTTTCAGTTCTCAACCATCTTGCCCATGCGAATGACGAAAAAAGCCCTGCCCAACTGGCCCGCGCCTTTAGTCTGACGCGCGGCGCGATGACAAACACCCTGCATAAACTTGAAAACGCCGGGCATATTCACATCCGCCCCGATTGGGACGATGCCCGGCGAAAATTCGTTGCGATCAGTCCGGCAGGGCGTAACGCCCGCGACGCGGCCATTGCTGCCATCACCCCGGTGATTGGTCAGGTTGTTGATGCCATTGGTGTTGAAAAAGCGCGCGCGGCCTTGCCGGTGCTGCGCGAACTGCGCATCCGTCTGGCCAGCGACAGCTAGCAGTTCACCCCGGCCTGCGGCTGGTTGTGACGTAGTTCACCGATAAATCACGATCCGACAGGGACCAGCCCCAGCTAAGCGGGTTAAAAACAAAGCCGTTGCGATCCATTGGGTCCAGCCCGGCATTTCGCATTAAATCGAATAATTCGTCCGGGGTGATGAACTTATCCCATTCATGGGTGCCGACGGGCAGCCAGCGCATCACATATTCTGCACCGACAATTGTCATCAGATAACTTTTGGGATTTCGGTTGATGGTTGAACACAGCATTATCCCACCCGGCGTCAGCAACTGACGGCATGCCACCAGATAGGCCAGCGGATCGGCGACATGTTCGACGACCTCCATATTCAAAACCACATCAAAGGCTTCGCCTGCCTCTGCCAATGCTTCAGCAGTTGTGTGGCGGTAATCAATTTCCAGTTCTGACTGTTTGGCATGAACCTGCGCCACCGGGATATTACCCGCCGCGGCGTCAGCGCCGATAACATCCGCCCCAAGGCGTGCCATCGGTTCCGATAACAGCCCGCCCCCACAGCCAATATCCAGAATGCGCAAGCCCTTGAACGGCAATGGCCCACCAAGATCACGGCCATAACGGTCGGCGATTTGTGCCGTGATATAATCCAGCCGACAGGGGTTCATCATATGCAAAGGCTTGAACTTTCCCGCCGGGTCCCACCATTCGGCGGCCATGGCTTCAAACTTGGCAACTTCGGCAGGATCAACAGTGTTTATCGCGGCGTTCATAATCTGGCCCTCTGGTCGGTTTTCACGGCGGTTCCCGTGGCGGGCCGCCGTAATGGGCCTTATACAGACGTTATGGATAAAACAGCAGGCCATAAAAGCGCAGCGCAGTATTTATATCCGCCGATCGAACCCTTTGATCAGCGGATGCTGGACGTGGGGGACGGTCACAGGGTTTATGTTGAACAGTGCGGCAACCCGCAGGGCCTGCCG